>JBEBHV010000155.1:0-4934 GCA_040080715.1 Rickettsiales bacterium
TTTTAGACCACATCAAGCTCTGGACTACCTAACACCAAACCAATATACTCAACAAATCTTGAGGCAACAAAAAGTCTCATATCTATTGAACTAGTACACATAATATTTCGGCGGTTGAGGTTGGCTAGGTAAATTGCTAGAATGTGGTTCATTATGGTTTTTTACGAGGAAACAATATGGCTATAATATACGAAACCCAGACGGATTTAGAGCGCGAGAAGCTGAAAGATCAATCCACGGATGTATATATAAAATCTGCTGAGCAGGCAGCAACCGGCATGGCATCTGTGGTTCTTGGTTCTCTTATCAATGATTTCAATAACAAAGATTCTGGTGCTATGCGCCTCGCGAGTCTGGCTGCCAGTGTCTTTGGTGCCGTTAAAGTTGTGCAGTCACTTTTTACTGCCAACAAAGCGCATAACCTGAAGTTGGAAAAAGAACGTTTAGGGCCGCAAACTATAGTTTTCCCACCAGATGGGCATACTTCTTCTGGCTCAAGTATGGCTGTAGTTGGTGAAAAGCCTTGTTGTGAGAAAGGCAATTGCGATAGGAATATCCAGCCAAAAACCTTGCTCGAACAGGCGGAAAAGCGGCTTTCTTCATTAGGCAGGGAATAGCTTCTTACGTAAATCGTACCTAGTAGTTAGCACTTGCTACTCTAAACTCAGCACTCAGCACTTAGAACTCATAACCCCTGTCTGCAAGCCACTTCCATTTCCTCAAAAAATATTGTATAAGGATTATTGCCTAATTTAGGTTTTGCCTGTAAAAACAATGCTTAAACCGTGATTTTACGGCTTAAAATAAAAATGGAAATTAATGGTTTAGAAATCTTCATTTAACGTATTCTTCAAGGGTTGTGGGTCATAATGATTAAAGATGCCAAAATGTCTGTAGCTAGTGATGGAGCGGGGGACGACATCAGAAATGATGGTCTTCTGCTGGTGGAACCGGAGGTGAAAACCAAACGTCCGCCCTACTTCAAGGTGGTGCTGCTGAATGATGATTATACGCCTATGGATTTCGTGGTCTTTATACTTAAAGGCATATTCCATAGAAGTCATGAGGATGCAGTCAACATCATGTTTGAGGTTCATCAGAAAGGTGCTGGTGTTTGCGGTGTCTACACACGCGATGTAGCGGAGACCAAAGCTGAAGAGGCAATAATAGTAGCCAGGCGAAGGGAGTATCCGTTGCAGTGTCGGGTGGAAAAGGAATAAAAAATGACCGAAATACTGAAAACAACGGGAGAATATCATGCTGTCAAAGAATCTGGAGATAAGTCTTCACCGCGCTCTGGCAATTGCTAAAAAATACCGCCATGAATATGCAACATTAGAGCATTTGCTGTATGCACTGATAGATGATCCGGATGCAATTTCAGTAATGCGTGGTTGTGGTATCAATCTCACCGACATTAAAAAGAATCTTGGCGAGTTTTTAGAAACAGAATTAAGCTCACTGGTAGTTGATGAATTGGAAGAAGCCCGTCCTACCGCTGGTTTTCAACGAGTTGTTCACCGCGCGGCAATTCATGTGCAGTCAGCTGGTAAAAGTGAAGTTACCGGAGCCAATGTACTCGTTGCCCTGTTTTCAGAACGTGACAGCCATGCTGTGTTTTTCCTGCAGGAACAGGAATTATCACGTCTTGACGTAGTGAATTACATTTCGCATGGTGTGGTAAAGTTCCAAGGTAATAAGGCAATGGAGTGGAAGAGTGGTTTTGATGCTGATGAAGCGGCTGAATCTCTGGAACGCCCGCAGGCAGCTAAGGAAAAAGATAAAGATAAATCGGAAGCACTGACGCTTTATACTATTAATTTGAATAAAAAAGCTGAATCCGGAAAGACCGATATATTGGTTGGGCGTGAGGAAGAAGTTGACCGCACGATTCAGGTTCTTGCACGCCGTACCAAGAATAACCCGCTTTATGTAGGTGAAGCTGGTGTTGGCAAAACTGCTATTGCTGAGGGGCTTGCTCTGCGTATCGTGCGTGGCGAAGTGCCACAAGTATTACGCAATGCTATCATCTTCTCGCTGGATATGGGTTCGTTACTTGCGGGAACACGTTATCGCGGTGATTTTGAAGAACGTATGAAAGCGGTTATCAAAGAAATCGAAAAAATTCCTAACTCGATTTTGTTCATTGATGAAATTCACACCATAATCGGTGCTGGTTCAACTTCCGGCGGTGCGCTTGATGCTTGTAATTTGTTGAAACCTGCTCTTGCCCGTGGTGGTTTCCGCTGCATTGGTTCTACCACTTACAAAGAATATAAGAGTAGCATAGAAAAAGATCGCGCGCTGGCTCGCCGTTTCCAGAAAATTGATGTGGTTGAACCTACAATTGAAAATTCCATTAAGATTCTACGCGGTTTGAAACCTTATTATGAAGATCATCATTCAGTGCGTTATACTAACGGTGCGATTAAAGCAGCGGTTGAGCTTTCTGCGCGCTATATCAATGATCGCAAGTTGCCGGACAAGGCGATTGACGTGCTTGATGAAGCGGGTGCAGCGCAGATGTTATTGCCGGAAAGTAAACGTAAACGCACTATCACTCACCGTGAAATTGAGGATATTGTAGCTAAGATTGCCCGTATGCCTGCCAAAACCGTTACCATGGATGATGCGGAAGTGCTGCGTAACCTTGATAAAAATCTGAAGCTGGTAGTGTTTGGTCAGGATAATGCTATCGACACGCTTGCGTCGGCAATAAAAATGTCACGGGCTGGGCTGCGCGAAGAAGAAAAACCAATTGGTAATTACCTGTTCACTGGGCCAACCGGCGTTGGGAAAACCGAAGTTGCGCAACAGTTGGCTGTAGCTATGGGTATGGAAATTCTGCGTTTCGATATGTCGGAATATATGGAAAAACATGCGGTGTCCCGCCTGATTGGCTCGCCTCCGGGATATGTTGGTTTTGATCAGGGCGGCTTGCTTACTGACGCGGTTGATAAATCGCCGTACTGTGTGATTTTGCTTGATGAAATCGAAAAAGCGCATCCGGATGTTTATAATATCCTGTTGCAGGTGATGGATTATGGACGTTTGACCGATAATAACGGCAAGATGATAAATTTCCGCAATACCATTATCATTATGACTAGTAATGCTGGCGCAGCGGATGTTGCCCGCGCTCCGGTCGGATTTATGAAGATGGATAGGGATGGCGAAGATAAAGAAGCGGTGATTCGCGCCTTTACTCCGGAATTCCGCAACCGTCTCGATGCGATTATTCCTTTTGCTCATTTAAGTTCAGAAGTTGTGGCTAATGTTGTGAATAAATTTATTTTCCGTCTGGAATCACAGCTTGCTGACCGCAACGTTACCATTGTGCTTGATAATAACGCCCGCCAGTGGCTGGTGGAACGCGGTTATGAGCGTGCGAACGGCGCGCGTCCGATGGCGCGCCTTATTGCCGAAAAAATCAAAAAGCCTCTGGCTGATGAGGTGCTGTTCGGCAAGCTTTCCAAAGGTGGAACGGTTAAAGTAAGCGTTTCTGACGGCGAGCTGGCTTTCAGCTTCAGCAAAGCAATCGGCGCAGGTCGTCAGCAGTCAGCGGATGAGGAATTGGTAAGTTAGTGATTATAGTAATTCTGTATAATTCTTATACAGAATTACTATGAAAATCGAGACCGAAAGTCCGATTTTCTGCGCCGTAGGCAGCGTATCTTCAAATAAGAACTGTACAGTTCTTATTTGGAATTACTATAGTGGCTGGTGATTAGTGAATGGTATTTTTTAGTATCATCATATAGCGCGTAAACATCTGATTTATTACAATTTATACTATTCACTAGTCACCAGCCACTAATCACTAATCACTACTACCCATTTTTCCTCTTTACCTGTGCCTAATTCGCTGTTATAAAGCTCACCCTTAAACATTTAAATATATCAAGGAAACTATGTCTACAACAATCAGATTGTCCCGCGCTGGAACCAAAAAACGCCCATATTACCGTATTGTAGTGACCAATTCACGCAGTCCGCGTGATAGTAAGTTTATCGAAAAAATCGGTACTTATGAGCCATTGCTTGCTGATGACAACCAAAAACGCGTTACTATCGACACTGATCGTGCAAAACATTGGCTTTCAGTTGGCGCGCAGCTTTCTGACCGCGTGCATCTGTTCTTTAACAGAGCCGGTCTGGTTGATACCAAGCCTGCTTTCAAGCCAGTTCGCAAGGCTAAAAAAGATAAAGGTGGCGAAGCAGCTGCTGCTGCGTAGATTCCCTCCCCTCTCCCTCCGGGAGAGGGCTAGGGTGAGGGCTTTTTTATAGGGTAGAAAAACAAGTTGCCCTCATCCCAACCTTCTCCCAAAGGGAGAAGGAGCTAAGAAAAAAGATATGACCTCTGAGAAACTCATTAAAGTTGCGGTTATAGCTGATGCGCATGGCATTAAGGGCGAAGTGAAGCTGCGCAGTTTTGTAGAAAATCCGGATTTATTCGAGTCAGTCCATGATTTTCTCGATAGCACTGGAAAAAAGCGTTTTTCCCTTACAATTACCGGTACTGTCAAAAATTCCGTCATAGCAAAAATTGACGGCGTAACTGACCGCAATGCTGCCGAATTGCTCAAAGGCACGGAATTATTTATGCCTGCGTCTGCTCTTCCTGAGCCGGAAGATGGAGAGTTTTATCATAGCCAGCTAATAGGGCTGGAAGCGCGTAACCAGAATAACGAGAAAATAGGCACTGTAACCGCTATCAGCAATTATGGCGCAGGGGATATTGTCGAAATAACCACCATTTCCGGAAATGCAGAGATGCTACCGCTTGCCGAGCCTTGGGTTAGTGAGATAAACGCAGCAGAAGGGTTTATTGTGGTGACTCCAGCGGAATACCTGTAGTTAGGGAAGTGGGAAGAGGGAAGAGGGAAGAGGGAAGAGGGCACGGCAAAATCATAAATTATTAACAAGCCAATAGA
>JBEBHV010000156.1:0-4912 GCA_040080715.1 Rickettsiales bacterium
TACTCCATTCTGTATTTTTTAATACATAATGGAGTATGAAAATCGAGACCGAAAGTCCGATTTTTCGCCGCGTAGCGGGCGTAACCAGAAAATAATGATATATCATTATTTTCTGTAACAATTATAGATTATGGGATTTGCTTATGGCGAACGCATTTGACAGGGAAAAACAACAGTTTGATATTCTTGCAAAAATGGTCGCTGGCATCGAACGCTTGTCTACTGTGTTTCGTGCTGCCCTATGGGAAGAAGCAAAACATTATAATTTAAGCCCATTGCAGGTTCAGATTTTATTATTTGTTGCTTTCCATAATCATAACCAGTGCAATATCACTGGTATTGCCAAAGAATTCGCCGTTACCAAGGCAACGGTCAGTGACGCGGTGAAAACCTTACTGGAGAAAAAATTATTAGAAAAGAATGCCACAGATGATGCACGGGGTTTTTTGCTTTCCCTTACTGAAAGTGGAAGAAACTCGGTTGATAGATTATCTGGGCTTACAGATTATTTTAATAACTCACTAAGCCATGTTCCTGAAGCGGAAATCAGCAAAATATGGGAAGGTATTCTGCTGCTTGTCGGGCATTTGCAGAAAACCGAGATCATACCTGTGCGGATGTGTTTTAGCTGCCAGCATTTCGGCAAAGACCATAATGAAGGCGCACCGCATTATTGCCATTTAATGCAGAAACCGCTGGCGATAAATGAGGTGAGAATAGACTGTCCAGAGCATTTAGTTCGCGCAGTTTGCTAATTCGGCTAACTGGCTTTTGTTTCTTTCTTAATCCATTTTTTAAGTGTTTTGGTAATTTGTTCCGGTTTAATTGGTTTGTTCAGGTAATCATCCATACCGGCCTTCAGGCATTTTTCCCTATCACCGGTCATCGCATCTGCAGTTAGTGCAACGATTATGGTATGACGTTCATTTCCCTCAAGTTCGCGTATCTTTCCCGTTGCTTCAAATCCATCCATTTCCGGCATCTGGCAATCCATGAATACTATATCATATTTATTTTTACTAATGGCCTTCACACCTTCTTTGCCATTGGCGGCTGATGATACTTTGCAGCCATGTTTCTCAAGAATCTTGGTAATCAACATCAAATTGACCTTCATATCCTCTACCACAAGCACATTCACATCAGTAAACATATTCTGGTTTATGGATTCATTGTTGGATTTACCCTGCAACATACTGCTGACTTGATGGCGTGTAAGCAGCGGTATCTTCTCACCACTTTTCTTCGCATTCCATAGAATCTGTAAGGCAGCTTTTAAATGATTTGGATATAGGGGTTTTATAAAGAACCCTTCAAATCCTGAATTAGTAACATTGTCACTGGTAACTACCTGTGATAGGGACGTTATCATTATTAACATTATATCTTTAATGTTTACGTCTTCTTTAAAAGATTTGGCTAAGTCTTTTCCATTTCTACTACCGTCAAGGTAATAGTCTATTAAAGCAAAATTGTAATGCATACCATTTTCTGCTGCCTGTTTTGCTAACGTAACAGCATCTTCTGCTGTTCTACAGAAATCAACTTTTATGTTCCATGCTTCTAAATATTTCCTGAGTATTATAGAATTAATTTCTGCGTCATCTACTACCAGAATTCGTATTCCAGAAAGGTCACAATCAATAATATGCCTTTCGGTAACCCTTTGGTCGGTTCTTCCCATAAACACATCGAATTTGAATATAGAGCCTTTGCCAAGTGTGCTTGTTACGCTGATTGAACCACCCATTATACTGGATAATTTTTTACATATTGCCAGACCCAGGCCAGTTCCACCAAATTTGCGGGTGGTTGACTCTTCTGCCTGAGCAAAACTTTCAAAGATATGATCCAGCTTATTCTCAGGAATACCTATCCCACTGTCTTCCACTTCAAAGTAAAGGTGGATCTGTTGATTAGCTGTAGGTTTGCCAGATGCTCTAATCAGTACATAGCCTTTTTCAGTAAATTTTATAGCATTGGTGGTGAGATTGAGTAATATTTGTCGCAGACGTACCGGATCGCCTATCACGAATCTAGGTAGATTTTGGTCAAGTTCAACCAGCAGTTCTATCCCTTTCTCTTGAGTAGTAAGTGACAGGAGATCTGTTACCTCATTAATTGTGCCGTATAAATCAAAACGTACCGGATCCAGGGCTAATTTTCCCGCTTCTATCTTTGAGAAATCAAGAATATCATTTATAATCTCCATCAGGTTTTCACCTGATTTTTTGATAATTTCTGCCCAGTTGCGCTGCTCGCCATCCAGTTTCGTATCAAGCAACAGACTTGTCATGCCAAGCAAACCATTCATAGGAGTGCGTATTTCATGGCTCATATTAGCAAGAAATTCGCTTTTTGCGGATGTAGCTTTTTCTGCCAGATCCTTTGCCGCCTTTAATTTTAATTGAACCTGATTGCGCTCAATTACCTGCGCTAGCTGACCACTAATATCTTTTATCGCATTTAACATTTCCAGATCCGCAGTTTTTATATCTGAGGAGAAAAATTCCAGAACATAAAATACATTACCTTCCACTATTATAGGAAAGAAAAACCCGGTATTAATGTTAAGAGGAAGAGACGACAGCATTTGTGCACGGACAAAATTTTTATCCTCCATAATATATGGGGCCAATACCATTTCTCTAGATTCCCAGACTTTTCCAGGAAACCCTTCTCCGGAAGAAAAGAATTTTTCCATGGATATTTCCTTGAATTTCTGGAATTTATCATCATCACTGCTCCACCATAATCCAGTTGTGCGTAGCAATTTATTTTTAGTATCAACTGCAAAGGCGTGCCCAACCTGCCAACTCATAAATTCACAGATAAATTTTAACGTTTGTTCAATAGCTTCATTTATGTTGGTGGCACTGTTTGAGGCGACTGCCACGCTGCGTAGCAATGATACTATTTTTGCTTCTCTTTCTGCTGGTTCCCATGCTTGTAAAAAAGCCTTGGTGCTGCGTTCCATGCTTTCCAGCATTTTGTTTAAAGAACGCCCTATATTGCCAATTTCATCGTCACGCAATGCACTGAAATGGGCAGAAGCGTCCCCTTTGCTGCGGCGTGTTATGATTTCATTCATGCTGCTTAGTGGTCTAAAAATATAGTATTGCAGAACTGAGTAAGTTATCCCAAGGATTAATAAAACACCAAGCGCAATCCATATCAAAGTTTGCAGAGTCTTTTGTGTTATCTGTTCCAGAAAATTTTGTATTTCAAATGATATATAAATAATTCCATCTATGGATTTATTGGAATCTGGCTCTTTAAGTGCAATGGGGGTAATAAGTACATAATCCGCTTGCTCTTTTGCAGTGCTAATAAAATTAAAGGGTTTTTTGGTACGCAAGGCTTCCACCCGTCCTTGTCCAGGATATTTCTCATTTATTGCTTGCTCTAATTCATGAATTGTTAGTTTTCTTCCATCATTAGTGACTAGCTGAAATGGATCCCTTTGAAACACGGCAATCATCTCAACATCCTGTTCTGTTGCTACAGAATCTATTATTCTATTTAGCTCCGGAGAATTGCCGACCACATAGGAAAATCTTTCTATGTTCCTGGCAATGGATGTTGCCCTCCTGTCAATTTGCTCTTTCATTAGTACGCTGTAATGATATTTGAATATTGTCCACCCAAAGATCATCACAACAACACTGATAGTACAAAGCGGTATTAATATCTTTGCGCTGATTGATAATTTGTACATTCTTTTTGGGCTGGTCATTTGATGCTATTTGTTTCCATGAATTTATCTGTCAGGACAATAGTTCATCCGCGTCCATATTCTTTGAGGCAGATAAAATTTCCGAATCATATTGGGCATGGTAAATTCTTCTAATGATACATTTTTGTTTATTTTACTACTTTTGAGCGCATTTAATTTAATTTTTATATTGTCTATTAATATGCTGTTTTTTGTGGATAAAAACCATTTATGGAATAAAGCTGCTTTATTTGTATATTCTGTTATCTACACATTTTATTCGGAATGTATTAATTTTTTCTTAACCACCATCATGTAGGATAAAACGATAGTTTTGTTTGATATTTTTCAATTAATAGCAGAGCAATAACTAAGAAATTAAGGTGCATTTGCTGTGTAGATTATCAGTAAAAGTGCCGTGTATCTGTCTGACACTGCATTCTCGAATTGGGGCGGAAATGTAAGGTTTTCGGACAGGATACATATATGGGATGGTTGTGTAATTAATGTGGATGATTTAAAATGACGGATGATAATTCTATATTCGAATTTAATGAAGAACAGATTCAACATATGAAAAAATACGGCGGTGAACGCCGTATGTATACCTTACCGACAATACTAATTGTAGAAGATCAGACTTTCTCACGAAATTTGATAGAAGGTATGTTAATGCGGAATTATACCTGTTATTCTGCCGCTAATGTTAAACAGGCAATATCTTTATACGCCGAACATATTCCCTGTATTGTATTTCTTGATATTGAATTGCCGGACGGGAATGGTCATGAGTTTGCTTCGCTGATTAAGAAGCATGATCCTGATAGTTTTATTGTTATGGTGACAGCTAATAGCTATGAACAGGACGTTGCCAGAGCTGTAGAAAACAAGGCGCAGGGCTTTGTCATCAAGCCATACAGCCGGCAGAAGATTATGCTGTCTATTGAAAAATATGTTCAGGAACGCAAATTAAGAAAAATAGGCTAGGGATTATACAATGGCTGATCCGGTTGATTTAGACAATTTACGCAGCATGACTGATGGTGATGCTGAAATGGAAAAAATATTGTTTGAAGAATTTTTTTCTTGTTTCGATACGGCGATTATCAATATGCAGAATAATTATGGCGAAGATAATAGAGAAGAGTGGCGTAAAGATGCGCATGCTTTAAAGGGTATCTCGATGAATCTTGGTGC
>JBEBHV010000157.1:0-4878 GCA_040080715.1 Rickettsiales bacterium
GGAGGGAGCAGGGGGATTGGCGATTATTCAGGAATCGACCGTTCTACTGCAGAAAATTTTCGCAAAGGTAAAGATCCCATTGATGCTAAGCTGGATCTGCACGGAATGACTCAGGAAAACGCCCATCATGCTCTGGTTAACTTTATTGCAAAACAGGCAAAACTGGAAAATCGCCGTTTATTGGTGATTACCGGTAAAGGAAGCGGTATATTGCGTGCGTCACTACCAAGGTGGCTCACCTTACCAGACTTAAACAGGTTTATACTGGCATTTGATGTGGCAAAAGCGAAACATGGTGGTGATGGTGCTTTTTATATTTTATTGAAACGAAAAAGAAAATGAATGTGACAAGTGATAAGCCACATATACTGGTTGTTGATGACGATGATCGCCTGCGTCTTCTGCTTAGTAAATATCTGAGCGAACAGGGTTTTATGGTGACTTCTGCCGCAAGTGCCGCCGAAGCACGCAGGAAAATGGCAGCGTTTATTTTTGACCTGCTTATTCTGGATGTAATGATGCCGGGTGAAACCGGACTTGAGTTGCTTACTTCGTTAAAAGACAATAGCACACCGGTTCTTATGCTGTCGGCTATGGGAGAGGCCGAAGACAGGATAAGTGGTTTGGAGCTGGGTGCTGAGGATTACCTCAATAAACCGTTTGAACCCAAAGAACTGGTGCTGCGTATTCGTGCTATTTTGCGTCGAGTGTCTGCTCAGGAAGAAAAGTCACTGGTGGTGCAGTTTGGAGCTTTTCGTTTTGACCTTGCTAATCTCCAGCTTAAGAAAGACAATGAAGTTGTCTATCTGACCTCTAATGAGGCATTGATTCTGAAGCTATTGGCACAGCAAGCTGGAACGCCTGTTTCGCGTGAGGAGTTATCCAGGCTAATGCCGGGAAGCGGTAATGAGCGCAGTATAGATGTGCAGATAGTTAGGTTACGTAAAAAAATTGAAGAAAATGACAGTAAACCACTTTACATACAAACTGTACGTGGTGCCGGCTACGTACTTTACGCGCAGAAGAATTTGTCATGAGCAAGAAATACCTGCCTAAAAGCCTGTTTGTTCGCGCCTTGCTGATTCTGGTGCTGCCAACCTTATTTATCCAGATGGTGACGGCTTACATATTTTTTGACCGGCACTGGGAAAATGTTACCCGCCATATGTCAAACTCATTAGCTGGAGAAGTGGCTTTCCTTATACAGCAGTTAAAAGATGTTACGGCAAAACAGAAACCAAAAGTAGTCAGCGAATTTGAACTGGCAACCGGTATAGATGTATCTTTTGAGACGGTGGAGGCATTTAATGCCAAAAAAATATCGAAAGATTTTATCGAATTCCAATCGCTATTGCGTAGCAAAATCAAAGAAAATTTTACGGTACATGATATTGATGGCGACTATGTAGAAATATTTATTTTACTTCCGAGTCAAGCTCTTAGGATTGTTACCAGCACTAAGCGTTTACAAAGTCCTACCACCAGAATTTTCTTGGCATGGATGCTGGGTGCATCCACTATTTTTCTTTTTATCGCAATTATTTTTCTGCGTAACCAGATTCGTCCGATTACCAGGCTTGCACAAGCAGCGGATAATTTTGGCAGAGGCATGGATACAATTGATTTCCGACCACATGGTGCTACTGAGGTTCGAAAAGCAGCCCGCGCATTCATTGTCATGCGTGAGCGTATCCGCCGTCAGATTCGTACTCGTACCGATATGTTATCTGGTATTTCTCATGATTTGCGGACGCCGCTTACCCGCATGAAATTGCAGCTTGCCATGCTTCCTGTTGATGTGGTTGCCCGCGAGGATATGCGCGAAGCAATTATTGAATTGGAAGATGATGTTCAGCAGATGCAGCATATGATTCAGGAATATTTGAATTTTGCTCGTGATGAAGGTCGGGAAGAAACAACAAAAATATGGTTGGGTGAATTTCTTACCGATGTGGTAAATGATTATACGCGGATGCAGCAGGAAGTTATGCTGATCGTGGAAAATGATTTGGAAATTGAACTTAGAGTAAGTGCTTGCCGCCGGATGCTCCATAATTTGATTGATAATGCACTGCGTTATGGTAAACGCTGCCGGTTGATCTTGCGTGAGGCTGGCAGTTACGGTGAAATTATAGTTGATGATGAAGGGGCAGGGATTCCTGCAGAGAAACGGGAAGAGGTGTTTAAACCATTCAGTCGCCTTGACCCGTCACGTAATAATAAAACCGGTGGGGTAGGTCTTGGGCTTACCATTGCTCGCGATGTAGTTTTATCGCATGGAGGTACAATATCGCTTGATAACTCGCCGTCAGGCGGGTTACGTGTGTTAATAAGGTTGCCATTATGAAATTAAATCCAGATTGGTTGACATGGCCGCAAACTGTGAAGTTGATAAGTGCTTTTGGCGATGAAGCGTATAAATTCCGTTTTGTAGGCGGTGCAGTGCGTGATCATTTGCTTGGCATTGCAAGCAATGACGTTGATCTGGCAACCAGTATGGCTCCGCAGTTGGTTATACGTTTACTTAAGAAATCCGGTATCAGGGTAATCCCTACCGGACTTAAACACGGGACGGTAACCGCTTCAATAGATGGCAGGAATTTTGAGATAACCACGTTACGCCGCGACATTGCCTGTGATGGGAGGCACGCCAAAGTTGAGTTTACGGATGACTGGAGTGTGGATGCGTCGCGCCGTGATTTTACCATGAACGCTCTGTATCTTACAGTAGATGGGGAGTTGTTTGATTATTTTTTTGGATTTTCTGATGTTAAAGCTGGGCATGTGCGCTTCATTGGCGATGCAAGAGCGCGTATAGAAGAAGATTATTTGCGTATTCTGCGTTTTTTCAGGTTTTTTGCTTATTATGGAAAGGTTTTACCTGATGCAAAATTGTTTGCTGTCTGTGCTGAGCTTGCTCCTAAAATCAATTCACTTTCAGGTGAGCGCATTCAAAACGAAATGTTAAAATTACTGGCTGCTCAAGACCCTTCAGTGGCACTTAAGCTGATGCGGGAACATGGGATTATTGAGCATGTTTGTGGATTTTCCTGCAAACGGATATTTACCCATGGGGTTGGAGTAAATAATATTAACATACGTTTGGCTTTGCTTCTCTTACGCGCAGAAATCAACGCCACTGATGCCCTGAAAATTCTTGCTGAACGTTGGAAATTATCGAATAACCTCAAGCAGGCACTTCTTATCCTTATAACCAATGTGGCAGATATATCGCCTGCTATTGATGTTGCCAGACAAAAGCAGTTAATCCGCAGGCTTGGGGCTGAAACTTTCTCATTGCTGTTGCATCTTAAAATGCTGCTTGAGCCAGCAAAAAATTATGGTGCAAATTATAATACTATGTTGAAGCTGGCAGCTAATTGGCGGCCCCCGCTAATGCCGGTTAGCGGTAATGACTTAATTGCTATTGGAATTGCCCCAGGACAGAAATTGGGGCAGCAGCTATATAAGCTGGAAACCATATGGGAAGAAAGCGGTTATAAACTCAGCAAGGAAGAATTACTGAAACGTATAGAGTAGTTTTGGCTATTTATCGCCAATTTCCCCGGATTCGCCAGGCATTCCATCGTCAACAGGATTTTCTTCAAGCGCGTAGCCGGCAGAGCGCACGGTACGTATTAAGTCCGGTTGTTTACCATCATAATCCAGTCCTTTGCGCAGACGGCGAACATGTACGTCTACGGTACGCAGCTCAACATAAATATCGTGTCCCCATACCGCGTCGAGCAGCTGTTCGCGGGAAAATACGCGGGCTGGATGTTCCAGAAGGTAGCGAAGTAATGAAAATTCGGTTGGGCTTAAATGGACTTCTGAGTCATTACGGGTGACTTTATGACTGGCAACATCCATTTTTATGCCGGCGAAAGAAAGTATCTTTTCTGAAAGTGCCGGACGGAAGCGACGAAATACTGCGCGGATGCGGGCAATTAATTCTGCCGGGGAAAAGGGCTTTACCAGATAATCATCCGCCCCTGCATCCAGACCTCTTATTCTGTCGCTCTCTTCACCACGTGCTGAAAGCATAATGACGGGGATGCCTTTAGTATCCTGATTCCAACGAAGTTGCTTGCAGATATCAATGCCTGACATTGAAGGAAGCATCCAGTCCAGAACTATAATATCCGGCTTATAATCCTTTACCATGCCGATAGCTTCTTCGCCGTCACCAGTGGAAAATACGCGGAAGCCTTCACGCTCTAAATTATAACGTAGCAAGGTGACGATAGCTATTTCATCTTCAACTATTAAAACAGATATTTCCAAAACCTATTATCCTTAAAAGCTGATTGCACGAAGTGGCATTGTAACATAGTATTATTTATAGGCAATAGTGGTTAATAAAAAGATAAGCATGTGAATTCTAAATTAAAATTACTTTTGGATATAGGTCCTTTAGCGGTATTTTTTCTAGCTTACAGGTTTGCTGGAGTGTTTGTCGCCACCGCTGCAATCATGGTTACCACCATCATTTCATTGATTCTAACTTACTGGATTGAAAAGAAAATTGCCGTTATGCCACTGGTTTCCGGGGTAGTGATTGCCACTTTTGGTACCCTTACCTTGTTGCTTCAGGATGATACTTTTATTAAAATGAAGCCAACTCTGGTTAATCTGATATTTGCCTCTGTTTTGCTGGGTGGGCTTTATTTTAAAAAGCCTTTGCTTAAATATGTGCTGGAAAGCGCGTTAGAGATGAGTGATGAAGGATGGCGTGTGCTATCGCTGCGTTGGGGGGTGTTTTTTATATTTCTTGCAGTTTTGAATGAATTTATCTGGCGGAGTTTCTCCACCGATTTCTGGGTGAATTTCAAAGTATTCGGGATGTTCACCCTGACTATTTTATTCACTATTTCGCAA
>JBEBHV010000158.1:0-4869 GCA_040080715.1 Rickettsiales bacterium
TTCTTAGACCCTACTATTTTTTCTTCTTCCTCGGAAAGAGAAGACACTATAATTACATCGCCAATTTTTAGTATATCAGAAGGTTTTCTGACCTCCGCGCCAATTTTTCCATCAGCAATTACACGGCGCGTCCATTTCATAAGAGAGAACGGTAAAACTCCGCGCTTGTCATCATTAAAAACGACCTGTGCCTTGTCTTCATCCAAAGCAGAAACTACTGCCAGCTTCTGATTATCCAGCAAATGATATGAATGTTCTTTTGAAAGAGTGGCGAGAGTATCCTTCCATTCTTTCTGCGATGCTATATGTGCCAGCGCGCCACGATAACCACGCCTGCGATCATAATCTATCAAGGTTTTCTGCAAAGCCTTATCAGCAGCAATCTGCAATTCCGGATTCAAGGTGGTTTTTACCACGAGACCACCGCCATAAAGCACATCCGCCCCATACATATCAGCAAGAGTGCGTCTTACTTCTTCCGAGAAAAAATCGGCGCGGGCAGTGTCGGTAACATCACGGTCACGCAGAGTAATAGGCGCTTCTTTAGCTATTATTTCCTGCTCCGGTGTTATATATCCATCTTCGCGCATGCGCTTTATAACCCAATCGCGACGCTCCTTAGCAGCGTCATAATTCTTACGCGGATTATATTGCGCCGGAGCTTTTGGCTCTGCTGCCAGAAGTGCAATTTCCTCAATAGTGAGTTCATCAAGTGATTTATTAAAGTAATTCTGCGCTGCCGCCGCCACCCCATATGAACCAAGCCCTAAATAAATCTCGTTCAGGTACAGTTCCAGAATCCTATCCTTGCTATATACGCGACTGATACGCATAGCCAAAATAGCTTCTTTAATTTTTCTTTCGATGGATTTTTCGTTGGTAAGCAGGAAGTTTTTCACAACCTGCTGGGTTATAGTCGAACCACCAACCAGCGATTTTCCTTGTCCATAATTTTTAATATTATTGATTACGGCACGGGCAAGACCAGTAAAATCAATGCCTTTATGAGAATAGAAATTTTTATCCTCCGCCGATAAAAATGCATTAGTGACAGATTTGGGAATTGCCGAAAGAGGAACGAATACTCGTTTTTCTGTAGCATATTCGGCAAGAAGTTTTCCATTTGCAGCGTAAAGCCGGGTCAAGGTTGCCGGATCATAGCGTGATAACTGGCTGTAATCCGGCAAATCTTTAGCGTAATAATAGAACATCGCAATAGCTACCGCCAAACCAACAATGCCTATGGAAAACAGCCAGCCAAATAGTCCTATAACTCCCCGTAAAAATCTATTGCGTACCATTTAATTACTAGTTCCCATTGCTGATTTCTTACGAAAATATGATTCAACCCCTACGGTAATACCATCTATCACCTTATCACGATATATTTTTGATCTAAGCTCTTTCTCTTCCTGTGCATTTGATAAAAACCCTATCTCTACAAGCACTGAAGGTATATCCGGAGCTTTTAACACGGCAAAACCAGCAAAGCGGTGCGGGCTTGGCACTGTCCGTACCCTGTCATCAAGGTGAATAACCAGCAAATCGGCAAGAGTTGCAGAATTGTTTTTGGTTTCACGCTGCGCCAGAGAAATTAATATATCCGCCACATCCGGACGCGCTCCCGACAAATCCATACCGCCTATTATATCGGATTTATTTTCCCTTGCCGCCAGTGCCTCTGCTTCTTTATCCGAAGCTTGTTCTGAAACTGTATACACAGAAATACCACGCGCACTTTGTTCGTTGGCAGAATCCGCATGCAACGATATAAACATACTGGCATTTGCCCGCCTGGCTATCGCGATTCTTTCCCTTAGTGTAATGTATTTATCGTCAGAACGGGTGAGCAATATCCGGTATTTGTTCAGCTTAAGCAGTTTTGACTTCAAAGCCTTGGCATACCACAGAACCAGATCTTTTTCCTGCGTACCACTTTCCCCTATAGCACCGGGATCAACCCCGCCATGTCCGGCATCAATTACAATCAGTGGCGGAATATTAGCTTTAACTTTTTTTGGGGTTTTTGAAGGCTTGGAGATTTCGGAGTTTTTTGCTTGTGGTACATTGGCAGATTTTTGGCTTACTGCTTTTGCAGATATACTTATTACTAATTTTTTCTTTTTATCATTCTTCACAGAAACAACTTTTATCTTTTCATTCAAATCAAACACAAAGCGCGAGGTTTTAGGATTAAACTGCGCAAAACGTACAGACTTTATAATTTTTCCCTTATAACTGCTGGGAAGTGAGAAAGAGTTTTTTCCCGGCAAGGAAGGTATATCAACCACCAGCCTTTCCGGATTTTCTATAATAAAAACCTTATGATTATTGAGATTAGCTGAATTGATAATAACTCTCTCGTTATTGCCCTTATGCTCAAACTGCAATATTTCACCTGCCTGCACGGCAAATGCCGAGCATAGCAAAAATAAAAAGGCTATAGAAAAATTTACTAAATATTCTGCTTTTCTCATTTTGGTTACAAAACGGTAAATAAATAAATGTTTTCTCGGTTGTATTGTAAATAAATCAATATTTGAACAAAAAAATACATCCAAAATACATATTCATTCAATAAGTTCTGCCTACCCATGCGCTGCAATCATCAACTTATCCGTTACGCGAAGTTCGGATAGGTTTTTATCTTACGTGCAAATCAATTCTTTGCGGCATTAGATGATAACCCATTGCTGTCATAATAGAATTGATATTATCAAGCCGTGGGTTGCCCTTCACGGAAAGGGCTTTCTGTAGTCCTTGCCTTGTCAATCCAACTTCAAGAGCAATTGCAGATACACCTTTAACACGAGCAATAACACGCAGTTGCGAGAGCAGGGCGGCACTATTACCGTCCTTGGCGTATTCCTCAAAGCTTTCTTTCAAAAAATCTTCAATTTCCTCTGGATGCTGAATAAAATATTGTTCTGTGTATTCTTGTAATGTTGTTCCTTTAGGCATGGCTCAAATACTCCTTCCAATAATTTTTAGCTCGTTCAATATCCTGTTCTTGCGTAGATTTATCCCCGCCGCAAAGAAGGATAACAATTTTGTCTCCATCCTCCCCAAAGTACACTCTGTATCCTGCCCCAAAATCAAGCCGCAGTTCTAAAACTCCATCCTTAAGAGATTTATAATCTCCATAATTTCCAGTCTCTACACGAAACACCCTTTGCATTATCCGCCGCCGTGTCACGGGGTCACGGAAATCACCAATCCACTCACTGAAAGGCTCGCGTCCAGCAATATCTTTATAAAAGATGATAGTTTTTGGTTTTATGGTATTTGCCATTCTCAAGCCTATAGAACCATACTAACGCAGCAAACTATAGTTTGCAACTACAAAATTAACACTGTGTCAATAAATTCATGTCAATAAGTTCGTTGTATAATTTGTTTTTAGATATTATAGTAGTTATGTTTATTGCATTGCACTATCGGAAATTTATCCGCGCAACGCAAAAAACAAGGAATACAGGTGGTTGCCATTTGCCACGCAGTTGCTTCAGGATTTGTAAGAAAGCATGCGTAAGGAAGCGAATAGTGATTGCCTTGCAGATTATAAGTAATTTTTTATATAACCTCGACCTCACGGTTTTAGTTAAGTCATTTGTTTTTATATGGATTTGTTATTTTGTACTGTTTCACCGCCACTTTCACAGAGAATAAAAGCTCTGGGGAGAGTGCGTTGTCATTTTGCCAGAATATCGCCGAGCCAATAACAAGCATACTGACTGTGCTGCCGTGGGGCTAATGACAAGGAGTCCCACTTTATGACTAAGCGCATGCTTATTGATGCACTTCATCCAGAAGAAACACGCGTGGTGATTGCAGACGAAAATCAGATTTATGATTTCGATTTTGTAAGCACAGCAAAAAAACAGCTCAAAGGAAATATTTATCTAGCAAAAATTACGCGGGTTGAACCTTCATTGCAGGCTGCCTTTGTGGAATATGGCGGCGGCAAACAGGGTTTTTTGCCATTTTCTGAAATCCATACTGATTATTACCAGATTCCGGTTTCTGACCGCAAAAAACTGTTGGAAGAAGCTGCCCGTGAAATTGAAGATAATTCACAGGAAAATGTTAGTAATACTGATGAAACAGAGCAGAATTCTTCTGAAAATACAGAAACTGAAGGCGGCAATGTTTCCGCCTCTGACAACGAAAACATCGTAAATGATGAAACAAACCCTGACGATCAGGAACGCCCTGCTTATCTTGTGCATGGGGCAATTGACATATCAATCAGTGAAGAAATGACTCCCTCTGCAAATGAGATGCTTGACATCACTGAGAGCGGTTTTTCCTCACAATCAGAAATTGAAAATGTGGCCGCAACAGAATCATCCGAAAATGGTTCTGGCGATAATGCACAAGTTAGCGAAGAAAATGTCGCTTCACCGGAAGGTGAAAAGGAAGAAGTTGAAACCCTTGCTAATGATGAAGAAGAACTGCGCGATAAACGCAAGCGCAATGTGTTCATGCGTCGCTATAAGATTCAGGAAGTTATCCGTCGCGGTCAGATAGTGTTGATGCAGGTTATAAAAGAAGAGCGAGGAAATAAAGGCGCGTCGCTTACCACCTATCTGTCACTGGCTGGACGTTACTGCGTACTCATGCCCAATTCACCGAAAGATGGTGGTATTTCCCGCAAAATTGCCAGCGCGGAAGATCGTAAAAGACTAAAAGCAATCTCAACCGAATTCCGTCTGGCTGAGGGAATGAGTGTTATAATCCGCACCGCCGGAATGGATCGCACCCACGCCGAAATCAAACGTGATTTTGATTATCTGGTGAAATTATGGAATGTAATCAGAGAAGATACGCTTAAATCCAACGCCCCTGCCCTGATTTATGAGGAAAGCG
>JBEBHV010000159.1:0-4823 GCA_040080715.1 Rickettsiales bacterium
CCATGAACGCGCACTCATAAGCAAATTAAAAGAAAAAGCGGATCTACTAATTGATACCAGCGAAACCGAGGTAGCTGATTTGCGCAATATCATAATAAGCCATTTCGCCCAGAATGAACGTACCCTCTCCGTTGTTCTTACCTCGTTTTCTTTTAAACTGGGCATCCCCCGCGAGGCGGATATGCTATTTGATGTGCGTTTTTTAAGAAATCCGCATTATGATTCGGGCTTGCGCCAGCTTACAGGGCTTGATGCGGAAGTCGGAAAATATATAGAATCAGACATAGATTTTGCTAATTTTTTCAAAAATATGACCACATTAATATCGCAGCTACTCCCCCGCTATCTGGAGGAAGGCAAGAACTACCTGACCATTGCCATCGGCTGCACCGGCGGTCGCCATCGCTCAGTTTATACGGTTCAGAAACTAGGAAATTTTCTTGAGCAGGCTGGATATAATATAACCACGCGCCATCGTGATCTGGAATGACTATATTTATATTATCAAACCGAAGTTTGATTTTGCTCTTTTTTAGCACTAGCTGAAATATGCGGTGAGGCAAGAGTTCCAAGAGATGTATACGCAGAGTCGCTGTTTTGCAGAGAGGAGGGTTGTCCTTTGGATTTGTTCAATACTTCAGTTCCTATTTTGCGCAGCACTATCAACGCTGGCATATTTTTTTCATCATTCAAATCAATATGTTTTGCGCCTGATTTATCAACCAATATATCAAATTTTATATCACTATCAACAATAGTGACCATCTGCTCTTTTCCGTCATTACGAAGAAGTTTTCCACTCTCATCAGCAACAGACACATGAGTAGCTTTTCCTGTTCCATCAACTTTGATATGCATTAAACTAGGTATCTTATCTAGAGGTGGTGTCTTTTTATTGCCATTTGTATCAATATAAATATCACCGCCATTAAAGCTTATATATGCCTTATTATCCTTAGATTTTCCAGTCGGCACAGCTTTTTGTACGTCAGGTGCAGTAACTGTCGGGGTAGTCGGCTGTATTTCCTTAGAAGGCCCTGTTGATTTCGATGGTTCGTCTTTGTTCTTGAACATCCCGCTGAACATACCTGTATCTTTATCCATGATAAACGCTCCGCCTAACAAAGCACCAATCGCAATCAGCGACGGCCATATAGAACCGCCTTCCATTCCAAAAACGGCTAATAGAGCAACTAACCCGCCCATCAGCAAGCCTTTATTATCACCCAGCCAGCCACCAGTTTTATCATCCATGGATTTCCCTGCATCTTTTACTGTATCTAGTGCTTTTCCCGCATATTCCTTGCCTTTATCATAGGAATTGCCAGCCCATGATTTAGTTTTATCCCACCATGATTTATCGCCATTAATAAGTGAGTCAGCCTTATCACGAGCCTCATCAGCCAATGACTTCACATCCTTAAACATAGCAGAAGCTCTACCCTTTACATCTTCAAATATATTTTTTTCGTTTTCCATGTTCTATCTCTGTCGGGTCGATAATTGAGCAACTTCACCAGTTGCGTGTATAGGGATAGAAGAAGCATCAGGAGGCGTTATTGTTACTCCGTTTGGTTCAATCTGACCAGCCTGTTTTTTGGCTTTTTCTAATTGCTCAAGATATTCAGGAGATTTAACATATCCATTCAATGAATTATCCACAAAAAGCTGCTCTGATGTTTCTCCAGTTTTCTCTGTCTTTACGTCTTTTCCCTGCTCTAGGCTTTTATCCTTAGTACTATTTTTCATTACGTCTTCTACAGATTCCCTCAATTTTTTTAAATCAGCCTGAACTGTTTCTTCGCCGAGTTCAATATAGCTACCATTTGACTCATTTTTCTGGACTTTAAAATTTACTGGAGATTTAGGCGACATTTTTACAGGTCTAGCTTCTCCGTCACTTTTATCTATTAAAGCAACCTCAGCAACTGAGGCAAGCCCCTTACCTGCTTCAGAATTAATTTTAATCTGCATTAGCTCAGCTATATTAGCAGGTACTCCTTGAGAAATAGGTACATTCTTACCATCCTTATCAACATAAATAATGGTAGTTCCTGAAGGATCGAGTTTTACTATTTGCGAATTCAGTTCTTTATCCTTTTCTACTTTTGGTTTTGGTGCTGTATCTCTCTTTAATGATTTCTCTTGCCCTTTTTCCTTTTCCGGTTCCTTTTTATCAGAATAAGCATCAGATATAAAATTACCAAGCATCATACCGCCAATAGCCAACACAGCCAGAGCAACAATACCAAGAATCCCACCTTCGAGCCCGCCTCCCATCCATACACCGGCAACCACCCCACCAATTAGACCGAGAATTCCGCCCCAGCGTATACCGCCTTTGTCAGGATCAAAGAACGCTGAACCTATAGTGCCGAATATACCTACGCCATCCTTAGGAATTTCCCTATTAACAGCTTCATATGCGGCATCAAGATCTCTATTAAATCCATTTTTCTCTGGAGCAGTTGTCAAACCAGCCATACCTAAACGTTTGGTTTCATCTTTAACTGCATTTCCAAACTTGGCTAAATCTTCAGCGTTATTTTCATAAATCATAGAGCTTTGTTTTGCTACAATTTTACCTTCTTTGGTTGTTTGCAGTTCAAATTTCGATGATTCATAGGCACCGGCAATAAGTGACTCAATATGATTATTACTCGCTTCTATCATCAGTTCAAAGATCTTAGGATCAATCCCTTTATTAACAGGATTATTTTTCGCTTTTTGAATGGCATCAATCGAATTCTTATTGGCTTTCTTTACGCCAGCAGTGACCCTGCTAAGAACACTAGCATTCAACTCTTCCAACGTTGGTTCAGGTTTTTTCGGTTCTGCCATAATATTACTAAATAAAGCCAAAATATTATTATCCTAGCCTAAAGCTACCTAAATTAAGGATATTTCTCAAGTTAAGCTTTTGTTACAGCTTATCTGCAAATTATTACAATTTCCCTAAACTCAGCAAACCACTGATAATTAATAAAATTTTATCAGGATGGAGGCAATTCCACAAAATCTGCCAGTAATTTCTTTTTACCCGCCTTATCAAAGCTGATTTCCAGCGTATTGCCACTAATGGTTAATATATAGCCATAACCAAATTTCTGGTGGAAAATGCGCTGCCCCTTTTTAAACTTACTTTCTTCGTCATTGCGAGGTGAAGCCGAAGCAATCCGGTCATTAGTCTTGTTTTTCTGGATTGCCGCGTCGGCGTTGCCTCCTCGCAATGAGGAGTTTGAACCGCTAGAAGCTAGAATATCCGCCACTTCCTGTCCCCAGTTTTGCAGACCATTCCTCGCCATATTAACCACACCACCGCTCAGTTGCTCAACATTATCGCTTGGAATTTCACCAATAAAACGGGAAGGAACACTGCTTTGCCACTGGTTATAAATCCTGCGATTGGCGGCATACGAAATATATAATTTTTTGCGGGCGCGGGTAATTCCTACATAAGCAAGGCGGCGTTCTTCCTCCAGCCCCTTCGCTCCCGACTCATCAATCGCTCGCTGATGGGGAAATACACCCTCCTCCCATCCCGGCAGGAAAACCACATCAAACTCCAGCCCTTTAGCGGCATGCAGCGTCATCAGGCTTATCATGTCATTGCTATTATCGTTATTGGCAGCTTCGGTGACAAGACTCACATGTTCCAGAAATGCATTTATACTCTCAAATTCACCAATAGCCCGCGTAAGTTCTTTTAAGTTCTCGAGCCTGCCCGCCGCTTCCGGAGTTTTTTCCTGTTGCCACATCTGTATGTATCCGCTTTCTTCAAGCACCAGCTCCGTAACTTCACCCAAACTTAAAGTTGTAAGCTGTCCGCGCCAGCGTTCGCAGTCACTGATAAATTTCTGCAAAGACGCTCCGAGCTTGCCTTTAATCGCGCCAGTTTTTAACAAGTACATAGTGGCGTGATATAGTGATATGTCGTCATTGCGAGGCAAAGCCGAAGCAATCCAGTCTTTATCAATAGTTTTCTGGATTGCCACGTCGGTTTCACCTCCTCGCAATGACGCACGCTCTTTCATTTCCCTTAAATTTCTGGCAGTGCTATGCAGTTGCTGCATCGTCGCCTGCCCAATCCCGCGCTTTGGCGTGTTTATGATACGCTCAAACGCTAAATCATCCTGTGGAACGGCAAGAATGCGTAGATACGCGACTGCATCGCGGATTTCCTGCCGTTCATAAAAACGCAGTCCGCCAATTACACGATAAGGAACGCCGAGCGTTAAAAATCGTTCCTCAAAAGCCCGTGTCTGGAAACCAGCGCGCACCAGAATTGCCATATCTTTAAGGTTGGTTTTCTGACGCTGCAAGCTTTCCACCTCATCACCGACGAATCTCGCTTCCTCTCCTTCATCCCATACCGATTTCAAGCGGATTTTCTCGCCATCCTTAACCGGAGTCCATAAAGTCTTGCCCAAACGCCCACGGTTATTGGCAATAACGCTGCTCGCTGCTGCCAGAATATGAGGTGTAGAACGATAATTACATTCAAGGCGGATAACTTTGGCATCAGGATAATCTTTCTCAAAACGCAGGATATTGCCCACCTCCGCGCCGCGCCAGCTATAGATTGATTGGTCGTCATCACCAACGCAACAGATATTTTTATGATAGCTGGCAAGCAGGCGCAGCCACAGATATTGCGCCACGTTGGTATCCTGATATTCATCGACCAGAATATATTTAAAGCGGCTGGCAAACTCGCGCAAAACTTCAGGAAAACTGGTAAAAAGCGTTAGCATATGCAGGATTAAATCCCCAAAATCAGTGGCATTCAAACTACGCAGTCTTTCCTGATATAGCTTATAAAC
>JBEBHV010000160.1:0-4760 GCA_040080715.1 Rickettsiales bacterium
TCCGTGTATTTTCTTCGCGTTTCCTTCATAATACAATCTCCTTAAAAGTTACTGATTAACTCTTAACAGATTGTCCGTTATATTGCAGCAGGATCATTTACTATACGTTTGTGGTTAGGCATGGATTCCCGCCTGCGCGGGAATGACAATAATTATATGCTAGAGATCTCTGCATAATGCGTCATTGCGACTGCGAGCGTAGCGTGGCAGGAAGCAATCCATCTTTCTATGATGCTTAATTTTACTGGATTGCCACGTCGGCTACGCCTCCTCGCAATGACGAAAAACGCATTATGCAGAGGTCTCTGCTACCCATTCATCACTGAAAATAATTTTTCTTGAATCTGTTTTACCTTATTTTCATGCATGATTTTCATTCCAAAATTATCTTTGACGTAAAATACGTCGACAACCTGTGTGCCATACGTTGAAATGTGCGCTGTTACTATGGAAAGTCCAAGTTCGGCAATGGCACCAGTTACATCATGCAGCAATCCTGCCCGATCGCGACAGGTGAATTCTATAACGCTGTGGATGGTGCTGGCATCATTATCAATGAGAACCTGCCCGAGGAGAGGAACCGCCTTACTGCGGGCTTTCAGGTAAGGGGTTGCGCGTTTGGCAAATGATTCCGGTATATTTAATTCTCCGGATAACACCTGTTCTATATACACTGACATTTTAGCAAGTCTGTCCGGACGGTCAAACACATCGCCGCTTAAATCCTGCAACTGAAAAATTTCTATGGCAATGCCGTTATTCAGTGTAAATATCTTGGCATTTATTATATTCGCGCCGGCAAGTGACATTGCGCCTGCTACCATTGAAAACAGTCCGTGCTTGTCTGCCGTGCAAACGGTTATTTCAGTTATTGAGCGTTCGTAATTATGTTGCGTATCAAGGAAAACCGGTTGTTCTGCTGCTGAATACTGGCGCACCATTCTTGCTATAACCGCGTGGCGGGCAGGTTCAACGCTCGCCCAGAAACTTGAATTTCCCTGTCCGATATAATTATTTATTTCACTCTCGCTCCAGCCAATCAGGAATTTACGCAGATCTTCATGAAAATAATTAGCCTGTTGTTGTTTAAGCTCGATTTTGCCGGTACCCATATATAGTTCGGCGCGACTGTATAACTCACGTAGTAACACGCCTTTCCATGCGTTCCAAGCAACCGGACTTACCGCACGTATATCAGCAACCGTGAGAACCAGAAGCAGTTTAAGCCGTTCAGGTGATTGCACACTGGCGACAAAATCCTGGACGGTTTTTGGGTCATTAAGGTCACGCTTGGTGGCGACACTGGAAAAAAGCAAATGATAGCGTATCAGCCAGCCTACTGTCTGGATTTCATCATTGCTAAAACCAAGCCTTGTTGCCAGCCTTACCCCGATTTTTTCACCAAGAACCGAGTGATCACCACCCCGTCCTTTGGCTATATCGTGGCAGAATAAAGCTAGATACAGCACCCGTCTTAGCCGGATGCGGTGTATTATATCACTGGCAAGAGGCAGGTCATCTTTCATTTTTCCGTTTTCTATGGCGTGCAGCATGCCGATTGCCACCAGCGTATGCTCGTCAACTGTATAAACATGGTACATGTTAAACTGAGTTTGTCCGATAACCCTGCCAAAATCACGGATGAAACGCCCAAGAACTCCGGCATCGCTCATATTACGGAGGGTGCTTTCTGCCAGCTTTTCAGAAAGGAGTATTTCCATGAATAAATTGTTAGCTCTTTTGTCATTTATCAGAGTCTGGTCAATCCGGTGCAGGTTATGCGCTATCAATTTGAGTGCATGCGGATGGATCTGCAGTTCGTGGATCTGTGCAACGCGGAACAGCTCGATCATCATAACCGGAGATTTTTCAAAAATATTGTCGTTACGGACATTCAGGCGTTCGCCATCAATTTTAAACCCGCCAAGATTCCATGTCATATGCCATAAGCTGGCAAGAGAACGTCTTGGCTTGCGTTTATTGCTTTCTTCAAGCAGGGCGCAGAACACTCGAGTACTGTTGCCGATAGTTCGTACTGCTGCGAAATAACGGCGCATGAAACGTTCAATAGAGCGATTTATGGAGGGGTGCTCAAAGCCCATGGCAATAGCCAGCCTATGCTGGTAATCAAAGGTAAGCCTGTCTTCCGGTCTTTCAGCTATATAATGCAGGTGGGAACGAACTCGGCATAAAAATATCCGTGCCTGTTCAAAGGCTCTGTATTCCTCACGGCTGACTAAACCATGTTCAACCAGTTCGTTATTATTGGTCAGAGAATAGGCGGAGCGCGCCAGCCACCATAATGTGTGAGCGTCACGCAAGCCACCTTTGCCTTCTTTTACATTAGGCTCCAGCATATAACGCGAATCGCCAAAGCGAGTATGCCTGTTGTCACGCTCAAGCAGTTTCGCTTCAATAAATTCAGAAATTTTACTTTCCATGATTTCAGAGTCAAAGCGTTTATGGAATTCTTCAAATAACTGCTTATTGCCAACTACGCAGCGCGCATCTACCAGATTAGTGCGGATGGTTATGTCACTGACCGCCAGCTCCAACGCTTCTTCTAGCGTGCGGTGTGCCTGTCCGACCTTAAATCCCATATCCCATAAAATATAAAGCAGCGATTCAACAATCGAGGCTGCCTGTGCCTCATCTGCAGGATTATAAAGAAACAATAGGTCAATGTCGGAGTAAGGAAACATTTCTCCACGTCCATAACCACCAACGGCAACCACAGCAACTTTATCATCGGAACTGGCAACTGCCGAATATAATGCTGAAAGCAGGTTATCGATTAATTTGGTGTGCCTAGTAAGAAGTGAGGTAACTTTTCCGCCTGTAAGAAATTCTTCTTTCAGTATATTGCGCTCGCCGGCAAGCCAGTTTCGGCAGATATCAAGAGCTTGCGTTTTATTATCGGCAAAGCTTTCCTTAAGCTCCGCCAGCCGTTCTTCAAGGGAAGGGGGCTTGGAACTGGTATGTACCACGGAACTGCGAAAAACATTCTTTTTCATGATAAAATTTGTCTAAACAGTATAATCTGTTTCACTTAAAGGCCGAATTTTTTTATAATTATATGAGAGTTCAGCTTCCTCAATGTCATAATCAGCTTGCAGCCCAATCCAGAATTTAACTGATGTTCCAAAGAATTTGGAAAGCCTGATGGCGGTATCTGGTGTTATAGCACGTTTTTTCAACACAATCTCATTAATACGTCGCGGAGAAACAGCAATTGCTTTCGCCAAAGCATTCTGACTTATCTCCATTGGCTTCAAAAAATCTTCCAGCAACACTTCACCAGCATGCACATTTTGTAATCTCGACATATTCTCTCCCTCCTCAGGAGTTAGTTAGTGATAATCTATCATTTCAACATCAAAAACATCACCATCAACAAAGCGAAATATAATTCGCCACTGATTATTTACTCGAATACTATAAAACCCTTTATAATCACCTTTTAGTGCTTCGAGGCGATTAGCCGGTGGAATTCTAACATCGTTCAGAGTTTCCGCATTATTTAATTGGCGTAGTTTCCGTCTTGCCACTTGCTGTATATCAAAAGGCAGACGGCGACTGACAATACCTGCATATATCTTTTCAGTTTCTTTATCTGCAAATGTCTTTATCATCTTACAATAATAAATTTATATTGGTATAACGTCAAGCGTTATATATGAAAAGTTTGAGTGATGGTTGAAACAAATCAAGTAAATCCAATAGGTTTATATATAGTATCTACCCCTATTGGCAATCTTTCTGATATTACTTTGCGTGCTATTGATATCCTCAAAATGGTGGATTTGATTGCCTGCGAAGATACACGGGTAAGTGGCGGGTTGCTTGCACATTATGGAATTAATAAACCGCTTATTTCCTATAACGACCATAATGGAGATGAACGCCGTCCGGAAATACTGGCGGAAATAGCAAGAGGGCGGCGGGTCGCGCTCATTTCTGATGCTGGTACGCCCCTTGTTTCCGACCCGGGATATAAACTGGTTCGTGAGGCACTGGCAAAAGATATATACGTAACCACTATTCCCGGGGCTTCCAGCGTACTTGCTGCTCTTTGCCTTTCCGGGCTTCCCAGCGACAGTTTCTTTTTTGGCGGGTTTTTACCCAGCAAATCTGAGGCATTGAGAAAATATATAATAAACTTGGTGCCGGTTCCTGCCACTTTGGTATTTTTTGAATCAGCGCGCAGACTCGAGGAGTCGCTGGCGGTTTTGCGTGATGTTTTAAAAGATCGGCAGGCGGCAATAGTGCGTGAAATAACCAAGCTTTATGAAGAAAGCAGGCGAGGTAAGCTATCGGAACTGCTGGATAATATAGAGAAGAACGGTGCGCCGAAAGGTGAAGTTGTAATCGTAATTGCTCCCCCACAGAATGTAGAAATAATTGAAAAACAGCAGGTTGAAGAACATCTGGAGATGCTGCTTAAATCCCATTCGGTTAAGGAGGCGGCGACCATAATTGCTGAGCAAACCGGTCAGTCGCGCAAGGAAATCTATGCTTCAGCCCTAAAAATTCTGGAAAAAACTCAGCATAAACGAGGTGAATAGAGTTTTTTCGCTGGTCATTTAGCAAGTTTTGCCTTAATGCTAACTCTGTATTTATTAATAATAGGCCTCTTAATTGTCTATTTAGGTTAACTAATTTAACAAACGCCAGAAAATAAAATACCAGATGGGGAATTTATTATGAACGCTAAAGTTTCGCCAAAAATCTCAAAAAATTCATCACTGCTTCGGGAGCTG
>JBEBHV010000161.1:0-4733 GCA_040080715.1 Rickettsiales bacterium
CTTATATAATTATTTTGCAGCTGCTGTAAATATAATAATAAAAAAAAGCCGGACTCGTAAGAGTCCGGCGAAGTTCTACAGGGGAGGGTGTCGGGCATAAGCCCAACAATGAATACTACTATGAAGTAAGTATAAATTATTGTTAATATACCTATTCTGAAATTGGTTAGTACTGCCGATAAAGCAGCCTAGCTATGCAATTTTTGCATGGCTATAAGGCGCGACCAAGCCCGTCTTCGGCAAGTTTTCGTAGAAGGAAGTCTTTGAAAACATTGATTCTTTTAGAATTACGCATTTCCGTGGAATATACCAGATAGACCTCGGTCTTAGGGCCACTTACTTCCGGAAGTATCTTTGAGATGTTTTTATTCTGCACCATATAGTCAGGAAGTCCGGCAATGCCTATGCTGCTTTTAACTGCTCTAAGCATCCCAAACAGGCTGTTTATTTTGAAAGGATGGATGAGGCTATCAGTATTACTAAAAGTTTTTAAAATCCAGTTTACCTCGGCAAAAGGCTGATTCTGGTCATCTCCGTATAGAATCAATTTGTGTTGTTTTAAATTCTCTGCATCTTTTGGCACTCCGTATGTGCGCAGATAATCATTAGAAGCATAAATTGAGTTATTAAGTATGGTCAGTTTTTTCTGAATAAGATCAGGATGTTTGGCAGGAAACAGGCGGATGGCTACATCTGCCTCGCGCATGGTGAGATCCAGTTCGCGGTCATCAACCAGAATAGTTATATCAATTTCCGGATAGGTGTTGATAAATTCGCGCATACGCTGCGTAAGCCAGGTAGTGCCGATGGCAACCGGGGCGGTTATTTTAAGCGGACCACGCGGGCGGTCACGGCTTTCAAGCAGGGCATTTTCGGCGGTGGACAGGCGGGTCAGGACTTCGCTTACTGTTCTGAATAAAATATCGCCCTGTTCAGTGAGCATAAGACCGCGGGCATGGCGGGTGAATAAGGTTACATTCAGGCTTTCTTCGAGCGAGCTAATCTGGCGGCTGATTGCCGATTGGCTCAGATTCAGAACCTCACCGGCACGCGTAAAGCTCTGCGCTGTGGCAACGCTGTGAAAAACCCGTAATTTATCCCAGTCAAGCATGCAATCTCTTATAGTAAATCATCTAATGATACATCCAGCACTTGTGCGATTGCCCGCAAACTTGCGGCACTGCCAGTTTTTTTCCCGTGTTCTATAGCACTTAACATTGAACGCTGAACACCAGCTAGCTCGGCAAGTGCAGTTTGGGTTAGACCACGATAACTACGAAAAGCTAAAACAGGATTTTCCCCGGCATCAATCTTATCGTAAAGTGATATGGGAAATGATTCCTGACCACGTGCAATTGCAGAATCATAGGATACAATGTCATGGTTCATTTCTGCATCTGCACACAGTTTTTCATAATCCTTCAGAGGAATCACAGCAAACTTTTTGCCACTTTCCGTAATTGTTCTAATTTCGTGCATAAACATCTTTCCTATGTCCAACTTCTAAAACATGAATTATAAGTTTATCATTCTCTAACTCATAAATAATTCTATAATTACCAACACGTAAGCGGTAACTATCCCGCCCTTTTAATTTTTTAACATCATTACTATTTGCAAATGGATTTTCTGCTAGAATATCCAGTGCATGGCGAATATCACGTCCAACCTTTACAGATAATTTTTTAAATTGCCGCCGTGCATAAGGCGTTATAAAAATCTCATATGCCATATTGGTCGATTGTATCTTAAAGTTACACTAATTGCAATAAGTATATTGGCAACAGGTGAAATCAATGCGCTTCGCCCCAGTTTTTTCCAACTCCAATTTCAACAGTAAGCGGCACTGAGATATTGGCTGCATTTTCCATGCAGCTTTTGATTGTTTTTTTTGCAGTATCAACTGCGCTTTCCTTTACTTCAAACACCAGCTCGTCATGCACTTGCAGGAGCATTTTACACTGACTACTGACCGCTGATCTCTGACAACTGATCATCGCCCGCTTGATAATATCAGCAGCGGTTCCCTGTAGCGGTGCGTTAATTGCAGCTCGTTCTGAAAATTGGCGACGAGATGGGTTTTTGTCGTTAATTGAAGGAAGATGGCAACGCCTGCCGAACAAGGTTTCGACATAGCCATGTTTGCGGGCGAATTCCTTGCACTCCTCCATATAATTTTTGATGCCGGAATATTGCGCGAAATATTTTTCGATATACTGCGCGGCTTCCGTGCGTGAAATGCCAAGACGCGTTGAAAGCCCGTGCGCGCTTATGCCGTAGATTATTCCAAAATTGATGGTTTTTGCTTTGCGCCTGAGTTCACTATCCACCTGCGAAACTGGTACACCAAACATCTGGCTGGCGGTTATAGCGTGAATATCATCACCATTTTTAAAAGCATTTTTGAGTGATGGAATATCTGCCACATGCGCAAGCAGGCGCAGTTCAATCTGTGAATAATCGGCAGACAGTAATAACGATCCCGCCTCTGCAATGAATGTGTGGCGGATTTTTTTGCCTTCAATGGTGCGGATAGGTATATTCTGCAAGTTAGGATCATTAGAACTAAGCCTGCCGGTTGAGGCAATCGCCATAGCAAAATTAGTGTGAACGCGTCCGGTTTTAGGGTTGATCTGGTTTGCCAGCGAGTCGGTGTAGGTGCTTTTAAGTTTAGCAAGTTCACGCCAGCGCAGGATTTTTTCCGGAAGAACGTGTCCTTGTTCGGCGAGATCTTCCAGCACGCCGCTATCAGTGCTATATGCACCGGACTTATCGGATTTTTTCCCACCTTCCAGCTTCATTTCATCGAATAAAATTTCTCCGAGCTGCTTAGGTGAACCAACATTGAATTCGCGCCCTGCCAGCACGTAAATCTCGCGTTCATATTCTGTCATACGGGCAGAAAAATCCTTGGAAAGACCAGCAAGTTGTGGCAAGTCAACTTTTATCCCGTGAGTTTCCATTTTTGTAAGGACAGGAACTAGCGGACGTTCGATGGTTTCATATAAAGTCAGGAGTTTTTCCTTAGCCAATTGTGGTTTGAAAAATTGCCACAGGCGCATGGTAATGTCCGCATCCTCAGCAGCATAATTTGCTGCTTTTGTAATTTCCACCTCGTCAAAACGCAGGCGATTTTTCCCGGTGCCGGTAACTTCGTCATAGCTTATTGGTTTGATGTCAAGATAACGCTGTGATAGTTCATCCATGCCCTGTCCGTGCTCACCAGCATGTAGCGCATAGGAAAGCAGCATAGTGTCATCAATTGGCGTTATGTTGATATTATGCTGCTGCATAATCATCATGTCATATTTGATGTTTTGTCCGATCTTCAGCACTGATTCATCTTCGAGCAGCGGTTTTAAGAGGGCTATGGCGGAAGCAATTTCAAGTTGATTGGGGATGGGGGATGAGGGAAGAGGGGTGTTAGGTGTAGCAAACAAATCTGCTAATCCCTCATCACTCATCCCTTTTGCCTTATGCCCGAGTGGCACATAACAAGCCTTACCCGTTTCCACACATAATGAAAAACCAACCAGTTCTGCCGAGAGTGCATTTAGAGATGTAGTTTCCGTGTCAAAGGCAACACGTCCGGCTTTTTTAGCCTTTTCTATCCATTGTATTAATGTTGGGAGTGTAGTTACGATTTCGTAGTGGGTTTCTGGATTCTGGATTCGGGATTCAGGTTTTTCTTCACTGACCACTGACCGCTGACCGCTAGCCACTAGCTTAGCCAGCAACGACTTAAATCCATGTTCCCGCAGGAAAACTGAAAGTGTTTCAGGTTCAACTTTCTTAACCGCTAAATCCTCAATTTTAAGCGGAAGCGGCACATCATCTTTAAGAGTAATAAGTTGTTTCGAAAGTCGGGCTTTGTCGGCAGATGCTATGATTGTATCACGGCGTTTCGGTTGTTTTATTTCCGCTGCTCTTGCCAGCAAGGTTTCTAAATCGCCATATTGAGTGATAAGCTCGGCTGCGGTTTTCGGACCAATTCCGGCAACACCCGGAACATTATCCGAACTGTCGCCAATCAGCGATAACACCTCCAGTACCTTATTTGGTGGCACGCCGAATTTTTCCTGCACCTGCGCCGCATCTATCACTTTATTTTTCATGGCATCAAACATCGAAACACCGCCACCGATAAGTTGCATCAGGTCTTTGTCGGAAGACACGATGGTAACTTCAAAACCGGACTCTTTCCCTTGCTTTGCATAAGTTGCGATAATGTCATCTGCCTCGAAATCCTCCATTTCTATAGCGGGCAGGTTCATTGCCCTTGTCGCTTCCCGCACTAATGCAAACTGCGGGATCAGATCATCGGGGGCAGGCGGTCGGTGCGCCTTATATTCAGGATATATACGGTTGCGGAAGGTAACGCGCGCCGCATCAAAAATAACTGCAGCATGGGTATGTTTGGAGCCATCCATCAATTTGGTGAGCATATTCATGAAGCCAACCACCGCGCCAACCGGAACGCCCTTGGGGTTGGTAAGGGGTGGCAGCGCGTGGTAAGCTCGGAAGATAAAACCGGAGCCGTCGATGAGGAGAAGGGAGTTTTTAGGCATAAGGCTTTAGGCTTAAGGGCTAAGTTGATTGATACAAAACAGTTGATTTTTAATTCATATAGCAGTTCACTACCGTCCGGTTAAGTATCGAATAGATTCAGCTGTTTAGCAAGGCACAAGTTTTAGTTTTGGGTATTATCGGCGTAGAGGTCGCAGGAAAGCTCG
>JBEBHV010000162.1:0-4732 GCA_040080715.1 Rickettsiales bacterium
ATTTACTAAAAATATGATATTATACCATACTTTCACTTCACAATAATGCATGGAATTTTATGAGCCTTAACTCCACCACTTCTCTCTTCGCTGGCAATAGCGTTTTTATCGAAGAACTTTATGAACGTTATCTGCAAGATGCGGGTAGTGTTGATGCAAGCTGGCGTGATTTTTTCCGTGATACCACAAATGGAATGGCAAGTGTCACGCAGCGCAGCGCAAGCTGGGCAAAGATAAAAAGCAAGGTTATTGGTGCGGTAGAAGAATTGCCAGCGACCAGCGATCAGAAACAAGACAAAAAGAAAACACCGACCGCTGACAACCGACCGCTGACAACTGACAGCGAAGCTGTCGAACGTTTCGCCCACGATTCTATCCGTGCAATCATGATGGTTAGGGCTTACCGTGTTCGTGGTCACCTGCTTGCTAATCTTGATCCACTTGGTATAGAGGTTGCCTCCCCGCATCCCGAACTCGACCCCAGAAGTTATGGATTTAGCGATGCTGACATGGAACGGGAAATTTTTCTGGACGGCTCTCTTGGCATCAAAAAAGCAAAATTAAAAGATATTGTTTCTATCCTGCGCCAGACTTATTGCGGAAATATCGGCGTGGAATTCATGCATATTCAACATCCTGAACAAAAAGCATGGATACAGAAACGCTTTGAACAAGACCACGGACGTTTTGGTTTTTCGGAAGCAGAAAAAAAATCTATCTGGAATACTCTGGTGGAAGTTGAGGCATTCGAACAATTCGTACAGGTAAAATATACAGGAACAAAACGTTTCTCCGCGCAGGGCGGTGATGCCATGCTCGCAGGTCTGGAATCTATCATAAACAATGCCGCTAAAAACGGTGTAAAAGAAATAGTGTTGGGGATGCCGCACCGCGGACGTATGAACGTTCTAACCACCACTATGGGGAAACCTTACGCTGAACTCCTTTCCATATTCCAGGGCAACATGGATTTCCCTGATTGGGTAACATCATCGGGTGACGTTAAATATCACCTCGGAACTTCTTCCGACCGCGAAACACCATATGGCAAAATCCATTTATCGCTGCTTGCCAACCCTTCGCATCTGGAAGCGGTAAATCCGGTAGTTGTCGGCAAAGTCCGCGCCAAACTTGATATATTTGGCGATACTGAAGATAAAGGCAGCGTCATGGGCGTTATGCTGCATGGTGATGCTGCTTTCTCCGGTCAGGGTTCTGTGCCGGAAGTTCTCGCGCTTTCTGAACTGCGCGGTTATCGCACCGGCGGTACGGTGCATGTTATAGTAAATAACCAGATAGGCTTTACCACCAGCCCGAAATATTCACGCTTTACTCCATATCCAACCGACGTTGCCAAAGCGGTGCAAGCCCCTATTTTCCACGTAAATGGTGATGATCCTGAGGCAGTGTCATATGTTTGCCGTCTGGCTACTGAGTTCCGCCAAGCCTTCAAGCGTGACGCAGTTGTTGATATTTTCTGCTACCGTAAATATGGTCATAATGAATCGGATGAACCGGCATTCACCCAACCGATTATGTACCGCGAAATCGCAAAGAAACCGCTTCCGGCAAAAATCTATTCCGACAGGCTGGTTGCTGAAGGAGTTCTTTCGCAAGAGAATGTTGATGAAAAATTTACTCAGTATAAAGCGTTTTTTGAATCAGAATATGAAGCCGCCAAAACCTTCAAACCAAATAAGGCTGACTGGCTGGAAGGACAATGGTCAGGTCTTGCAAAGCCTGAAGGCGAGCATCCGGACGGTGATACCGGTGTAAAATTGGAGACACTGAAAGCCATTGGCTTAGCTATTGCTAAAAATCCATCTAATATCAAAGTAAATTCTAAGATCGTTCGCCAATTGGAAGCGAAAAAAACTATGATGGAAACCGGTGCTGGTTTGGATTGGGCAATGGGTGAGGCCCTTGCCTATGGTTCGCTTCTTGCCGAAGGCAGTGGTGTCAGGCTTTCCGGGCAGGATTGCGGACGCGGAACGTTTTCCCATCGCCACAGCGTGCTGGTGGATCAGGAAACTGAGGAACGTTATATACCCCTCAATAACCTTGGTCTGCCTCAGAAACAATATGAGGTTATCGACAGTTCTCTGTCTGAATTTGCCATACTTGGTTTTGAATATGGTTACAGCCTTGGGCTGCCAAATTACCTTACCATCTGGGAAGCGCAATTCGGCGATTTCGCCAATGGCGCGCAGGTGATTATCGACCAGTTTATTTCTTCCGGTGAAATTAAATGGTTGCGTATGTCCGGGCTGGTTATGCTGCTGCCACATGGTTATGAAGGGCAAGGGCCTGAACATAGCTCAGCACGTCTGGAACGCTATCTCCAGCTTTGTGCTGAAGATAACATGCAGGTGGTAAACTGCACTACCCCTGCCAATTTCTTCCACGCACTGCGCCGTCAGTTGAAACGTAATTTCCGCAAACCTTTAATTGTGATGACACCAAAGTCGTTGCTCCGTCATAAGCTGGCAGTTTCCGATTTAAAGGAATTTGCTGCTGGAACTCATTTTAAGCGGATTATTCCGGAAACGGAAAAACTGGCTAAGGATGAAAAAATCCGTCGCGTTGTTATCAACTCCGGTAAAGTATATTACGATTTGTTTGAAAATCGTGCCACCCAGAAAATTGACGATGTCGCAATCATCCGTCTGGAACAATATTACCCTTTCCCTGCCAAAGAACTGGCAGCTGAACTGAAACGCTATAAAAATGCTGAGATAATCTGGTGTCAGGAAGAGCCTAAGAATATGGGAGCCTGGACTTTCGTCGCGTCGCGTATTGAAGATGTTATGGAATCTATCGGGCGCAATACTCGTATCGGTTATATTGGTCGTCCGGAAGCAGCATCACCTGCCGTTGGTTATTTAAAGGTGCATGAGAAAGAACAAAAAGCTTTGGTGGAACAGGCTTTGAATGTATCTACCGGCTTTATGAAGAAGCTGGTCAAGGGGTAGTTTTACCGCGTTCTGCTGCTCTCAGGCGGCACCAATCCAGACATTGGGTCAGTAAGGGTAGCGACAAAGCTATTCTTCCTTTTCTTTTCCGTATCATCACCATTATCATGCGCAAATAATGACGTAATTATGTCCTTGCTATTAGCCGCAATAAGAAAAGCACCTAAAGCTATGGCCGCCCCCCCCACCATTAAAGCCGCGCCTTCTGCTTTATTATTTTTAGCTATAACTTCCCAGTTGTGATAGATGTTTTTATAGCCCATTGATTTAAATAAAGCTTTTTTCTTGGCTTCAATCTTTTTTCTAAGTTCAGCCTGCGCTTTCTGAGAATCACCATTTATTCCAAGCTTAGCTTTTTCTTCCTTTAACCATCCATTAAAACTTTTCCAATCTTGAGGATCTTTTCCTTCTTCGGGTATTTTCTTATCAAGCATTCCCAAATTCTCAAGAACCTTATAAGATTCCTGCCTTACATACTGCCAAGCATAAGCAGCACCAGCCGCCCAGGCGGCAGGATAGCTAATCAGATTTAGCACAACGGTCGCATCTAACTTCCTGCGCTTCTTTTCAGCCTTTTCAGGTTTATTTTCTACAGTTTTTTCTTCCACAATATCGCCTAATAAAATTGGGTCTGTTCCAATTTATGACATTAGCAAAAATCAGCTATATAAACAAGTTACAGTTCTATGACACAGTTATGAATACCGTTACTAAAACACATATGCTATTGAATTAACTATATTCTCTGGTTTTGAGGAACTCAATATCTGGGGAAAGGCAAGTGAGTTTATTGTGATTTATGACGACCAGTTATCATAACCGCAATAATACCAACTAGCGGAAAACCAACCATTGCAATGGCAACTTTCCCCTGACCAATAGTTGCAGAATAGAGTGCTGCAGCAAGAAAGCACAACCCAATAAATGTCGCTAAATATTGACCTTTTTTGGTATATAATGCTTGATTCTCTATTCGCATTCGCTCTAAGCTAATTGCTTCTTTTTGCAGTTCATGTACGGCATTTTGTTCTTTTTCTGCCATAATAAAAATGCGCTCTGGGAAACTTGGATCTATACTGCTGTAATGCTGCAACACAGATGGCGGTGGTAAAGGTCCTGCGAATGTTACAGTTTTTTGTGAAGTAACAGAAACGTTGGTTGATTTTTCTTGATCTGTAGCAGAATCTTTCGTTAAACTCATAATAGCTTCATCTGATTAGCGTCTTTTTCATTATCAATCTCTTGCTGTACATCATCTATTGCTATGCGAAGGTAAGAGCCGACATTTTTCCAATAATTTTCCACGCTGGGTGATAACTGATGATATAATAATCCGCGCTCTGCAAAACGATGAAAATTATTTTCCAATATTTTATTCATCTTTTCTTCTATATCATTTTGTTCAGCAAGAACATGTTGTGGAAATAATGAAAAAACAGAAACCACCCCTTGTCTAAAGCTATCCCTCTTAGACTGCTGCAACAATTCTATTATTTTAGAATTATTATTTTTATATTAAAATGATTTGAAAATGCACGGAATTCAAATTTTTGTTGTTTTTGAAAATTTCCTATCCATTTCGGATGAATTCCTCCTGATGATGAACTTTCCATATTTTGATCATTATTATTATTGCTGTCATCATCACCATCGAAGAAACCAGGTGGTAATTCTCCTCCTGGAATATTATTATTATTATTGACTTCGTCTTCGAAAAATCCTGGAGGAAGATCTGACATTTTTTAAGTTTTTTATTTAAA
>JBEBHV010000163.1:0-4731 GCA_040080715.1 Rickettsiales bacterium
CTTCCTTAATGGCAATTTGCTGGATTGCCACGCATTTTTTATAAAAATGCTCGCAATGACGACTATTATATCCCTGCAAGCCTCTCCAACGGCGTGTTCAGTGCCAGCATAATGCCTTTTGCCTTGTTTATCAGCTCGTCCAGCTCTTTTTCCGGAGTGGAATCGGCGACTATGCCACCGCCAACCTGAAATTCAAATTTTTTGTCCTTTATTATCAAAGTGCGGATGACTACTGATAATTCACAGCTTCCGTCGCCACCGAACCAGCCGATCGCCCCGCTATAAACACCGCGTTCCTGTTGTTCAAGCCGACTGCAGAGATTCATGGCGTGGATTTTGGGCGCACCGGTCATTGAGCCGGGGGGGAAGGCAGATTTTACCGCCCCGATAGTGCTGTAATTTTCTGATTTTTTACCGCTTACCGTGCTGGAGAGATGGTGGATAGTGGCGTGGGTGGTGATGTCGAACAGGGACTCGGTTTTTATGCTGCCGGTTACGCATGACCTTGCCAGATCATTACGCATTAAATCGACAATCATCAGGTTTTCGGCGCGGTCTTTTTCGCTTTCATCTAATTTTCTGCGTAATTCAGCGTCGGATTTTTCATCGGTTCCGCGTGGTGCTGTGCCTTTGATTGGGCGGGTGGTTATGTTGCCAATCGCATCAATGTTCAAGAATAGTTCTGGACTGGAGGAAACTATGCAGGTGTCATCCAGTTTTATAAAGGCACTATAGGGCGCGGGGCTTACCCCACAAAGCTTTTTGAATAGCTGGAAGCAATCAGGATTTTCCACAAATTCGCCATAAAATTTACGGGTGAGATTGGCTTGATATAAATCACCGGCGTGGATGCGCTCGATGACATGCGCGGCTTTTTGCAGATACTCAGCGCGGGTCATGTTGGAGGTGATATTTTTTGTGGGAGGAATTGCGCCGGCGACTTGCTGTTTAAGCTCTGGAGGAGCGGAACTGCCATTGCTCCATAATGTCAGGGTTTTGCTTTCATGATCAAACTGGTAGATGTTCCCGAAATTAAGCATCTGCAGATGTGGCATTTGTAGCCAGTCCGGCTTATCTTTTTCCAGATTCTCCAGAGTGTTTTTTAGACCATAGCCCAGATAGCCAAACCACGCATTTTCAAAACATTGTTTGTTATTGGAAAGTTGGCTGGTTAATTCAGCAAAATCATTGCCGGTTATATGCTGTTGCAAGCCGCAGGCAAGGTAGCTGTAACGCCCGGTATAGCTGGTTTTAACTCCAGAATATAACAACGCCCAATATGATTCATTTATGCGTTCTGCCAATTCCAGAGGCGAACACCATGAAATAGTTTTTTGAGTATATTGCGGATTAGCCATAAACTAGTTATTAATGCAGCATGAATATATTTAAAAGATTATTTGAGCTGTTTTTTAAAAGAAAACGCAAAAAGCACTATCTGCCACCAGAGCAGTTGCCACAGGAAGTTATGGCACAGGTCATGCGCGAGGTGAGTTTCCTGCGCTATGAGCATGCGGTTGACGTGCGCGAGCTTGAGGCTGGTGAAAAACCGGGTATTCCTAAGAAAGCTGAGTAATATTAATTATTCTTCGGAGCAGGTGCTTGAGCTGCAACAGGAGCGATAGTTTCCATTTCCGGTATTTTCGCAACATGCTTATTAAATAACCCCAGTACCTCCATGCTGTTCTTACCGTTTACGGTCAAGTTTTTGCCATCATTTATGATGTCAAATTTCAAAGTACCATTATTTTCAGCAGTTCCAGCGGGAACAAGAGCCAGAAGGAATTCTTTGAAAGATTTGACTGAATCACTGGTTATATTCGCAAGTTGGGAATTGTTTTTCGGGCTAAAGATGGACATGACATATTGCAAATGCTCTACGTAAGCAGCCATATTATCAAGCATCAGGGCGCAATTGGCGCAGGCAATTGATAAATTGCCTACAGGAATCGGATTAGCGGCATCTGCTTTGACAGAGCCTGTTGTGGTTACTCCATAGGAAGCAGTTGAGAAATCAAGAGCTTTCAAATCAGCGTTGAAATTTGTAAAATTATCATTGCCAGCATAGTTAGCATCAATTTTGGTTGTAATTTTACCAAGAGTGTTAAAATCAGGGATAACAGAATACAACATTTTATTCGTATCTTCTCTTGACATACGAGATAGTTTAAGCTTGGTTTCCTGCGCATATTCGGAGCTACCTCGTTTGAGCTGTTCTATCATATTATAGAATTGTGTGTGCAAAATACTCCGCAGTAATTCTGTCGCTGTTGTTTCAGTTTTATAGGAAAAAGACGCATTTCTCATATTATCTTTTATATCATAGGCAAAAGATGCGCTGGTATCGCTTTGATAAGCACTGTTTGCCAGCAAGAACTTGTTGATTTTCAAGCTAAAAGGAGAATTCATAGCCTGTGGATTTTTCCAATTTTCAGTTCCGCTGTATAAAACATCTATTTCCGTATTCTGCTTGCCATAACTTGAAGGCATCACGGAAATTGTTTCCGGTGATAAGGCATCTGTATATAATTTATAAAGAGCATCGTAGGACTTTGTCGCTTCCATATCTTTTATCAGAATATACAGGCGTATGTCTGCATGATCTTTCTGTGGATTACGAGAGATAAAAAAGCGCGAGCCACCATAGGTCATAAGTGGTTCTTTGGTTTCGCTGTTTGTTATATTTGTGGCGGGGATAACGCAATCGATAGAGCGCGTATTTTGAGCAATCTTAACCTTATCTTTATGTAATAAATAAAAATCCCACAAATTGCCCAGCAACCAGCCATCATTTACCAGTTGCAGCTCACAGATAGTGCTTCCACTTGGCTGGTTAAGGGTCGCAACGGTTTTATCCCCAATACTGCCTTTTCCTACAAGTTCTCCATGTGATTCCACTCTGAATTTATTAGAAAAAGCATTGGCTATAAGGCTGATTGAACCATTCAATACGTAATCTTCATGCCATTCCGGCATATTATTAAGATTAAAAATTTTATTTAAGCTAACTTCTTCCATAAACCTGTTAATGCGTCCGGTGATGCGCGGGTTTACAATTGATACATTCATAGATACGGGAAAACCTGATACGTTGACTTCCTTATAGGTGACTTTAAGGTTTTCAGTACCAACGGAGTTTAGATATGCCTCAACATCTTTTTTTACGGCAGAAGCACGGCTGAACCAGACTATGCTGATAACAGCAGAAAACATTAAAACAAAAGTTACCAGTCCGATAAGAATCAGTTTACGCATCGCAATATCCACTTAAAACAGGTTATAAAATATGGATTCATTGTTAAACCAAACATCGTACTTACTCAAGTTATATTTGCTGGATTCGTTATTGAGTTATGATTTTTCTGTCTTTATAAGGTGGGCATGGAGAAACGTGAAGTAATATTGGGGTTGGGGAGCAATGTTGGCAACAGGCGTGAGATGCTGCGCCTTGCGGTTTCAGGATTAGAGCAGTATCTGGAAAATATCCGCATTTCCCATATTTTTGAGTCAGATGCATTATTGCCTGAAGGCGCGCCACCGGAGTGGAATATGCCGTATTATAATATGGCGATTGCAGGCAAAACCAGCCTTGCGCCACAGGAATTGTTAGGGGCAGTGAAGCAAATTGAAAACAGGCTCGGGCGTAATAAAGTCGGGCATTGGTCGCCGAGGGAGATTGATATTGATATTCTTGGTATGGGAGACGTGGTAATTGATTCGGAAGATTTGCAAATTCCGCATAAAGAACTGCTGAAGCGCAATTTCGCGCTTATCGGTGTGGCTGAAATTGCCCCGAGCTGGCGACACCCAATAGTAAATAAAACCGCAAAAGAACTGGCTAAGGCAATTCCACTTACCGGTCTTGCCATGATTAAGCGACCTGAGATAGTGGGGATTATCAACATAACGCCGGATTCATTTTCTGATGGTGGGCAGAGTTTTTCTGTGCAGGACGCGCTTACCAATATTTTACGGTTGGTGGATGAGGGCGTGGATATAATTGATATTGGTGCGGAATCCACCCGTCCGAATGCAACATTAGTCTCACAAGAAGAAGAGTGGGCGCGGCTGGAACCGGTGTTATCACGGCTTAGCGGTTTTCCAATTCCTATAAGTGTTGATACGCGGTATGCGCAGACGGCAAGAAAGGCTCTGGCTCTTGGCGTGGCTTGGATAAATGATGTGTCGGGCTTTGCCAATTCTGAGATGGTTGCAGCCGTTAGAAATTCCGATTGCAAACTGGTGGTTATGCATTCACTTACCGTTCCTGCTGATAAAAATGTTGTTTTGCCAATTGATGCTGACCCAGTTGAATTAATTATTTCATGGGCAAAAACGCGGTTTGAAGAGATGGAAAAATCTGGCATCAACCGCAACCGGATTGTTTTTGATCCGGGTATCGGTTTTGGAAAGAATGCGCAGCAATCGCAGGCAATTATTGATGGTGTAGCAAGATTTAAGGATCTGGATGTGCCAATATTTATTGGGCATTCACGGAAGTCGTTCCTAGGCAGTGATGCTGGCGATGACGCAACCATAAAAATCTCACAATTACTGGCGGAAAGTGGTGTGGATTACCTGCGGGTGCATAATGTGAAAAGGCATAGGCTGGAGGTTTTGTAGTTAATTCAAAATGTTGCATTTGCCTAAATTATTTATATGACCGGAATTTTAGTGTAGCAAATGTTTAATAAATTGTTTTAATATCTATATTATGTAGTAAATTATTAT
>JBEBHV010000164.1:0-4725 GCA_040080715.1 Rickettsiales bacterium
GAACATCTTGTCGACTAAAGATTTTTTTCTGTCGCTGGCAGCATAATTCACCATGTGTCCGCTGGGCTTTCTTTCTTCAGCAGCCATGAATGTATCATTATCTATCATTTGAGCTTTTAATTTATTGATAATGGCTTCCTTGATTCCATTTTTAAGCTCCAGCTTATCAAAAAATGCAACTTTTCCGTTGGGACTCAGTATTGTCACATTACCGAGCGCGCGAAGCCTGTTTTTCCTCTGGTCGTATTCTATGAGATCAGCCTTCAGGACGTTTTTATCCTGATGAACTTCTACATTACCCTTTGCCGAGAAAATATTTTCATCGGTGTTATACTCCATTTTATCAGTGGAGAAGTGGCTGATAAATGTGGATGGATTAGGGATATATACTTGTAGGGGAGCAGGTCTGGGGCTACTATTACTAGCATATGAAATATGAGAAGAAGACACGAAGACACTGCCACAGATGACAAATAAATTCAACATTTTGCGGTCAATATGTAGTGCTTTATACATCATACGGTTTCTATAACATTCACACTAGAAGTAATAATTTTTTACACACAACTATATCTTGTACACGATGATTAAGTTAAAAAAAACAATAAAATCACTTGGCTTCCATATATTTTTTTAAAAACTGGCACAGTAATTGCAATCAAAAAATTGGTGTCAAGTTATGGAGAAGGTTTATGCTGCGGCTGCTGATTGTCCTGATATTGCAATTGCTCGTAAATGCTAATGCTATAGCATCTGAGTCAGCTTATGTTCAGTCGCGCCGCTTTATGCCGCTTCCTCCGCCAAAAAATAATTTAAATACGCAGCGTACAGTTAGTCAGGCACCAGCAAAATTTTTTCCGATTACGCAGACTCGTTATCCAATGGCTATACGTTCTGAGAAAAATAGCGTAGCTGCTGCCATTGTAAAAAATGCTGGTAAAAATACTTTAATGGATAATAATATCAGAGAATTACTGTCTGATTATGAGGTGAAATCAGCTTCAGGAAAAAAAATAAATATGTCACAGGACGATGCCAAACAAATAATTTCCATTTTTACCGCAACTAAGTAGAATCGAATAAAATTAGATTAGTCTGAGAATAGCTATGTTCGATGTTTTTACTTTGGCAAAGCCGTTTTTGCATGCGCTTCCTGCGGAAACGGCTCATAATTTTGCTGTCTACGCTTTGCGCCGTGGTTTATTGCCACCTGCCAAAACCATAATATATCCAGAGCTTTCGCAAAATATATTGGGACTTACGTTTAAAAACCCAGTGGGGCTTGCTGCCGGATTTGATAAAAATGCAGTTGCAGTAAATTCTCTTCTTAAACAAGGGTTTGGTTTTGTGGAAGCGGGAACAGTTACTCCGCTTCCACAATCAGGTAATCCCAAACCAAGGATTTTTCGTTTAAGTGAGGATGGGGCGATAATTAACCGGCTTGGTTTTAATAATAATGGGCTTGATGCTTTTGTAAAAGAATTTGCCGGACGTGATCCGGCATTAGGTATTGCCGGGGCTAATATAGGAAAAAATAAAGACACAAAAAATGCCAGCGAAGATTATGTGCGTGGTCTGCAGGCGGTTTATCCATATGCCGACTATGTGACGGTTAATATTTCTTCGCCTAACACCAAGGGTCTACGCGATTTACAGAAAAATGAGGCTCTCGGTGAATTGCTTACTGAATTGTCGAAAGCACGTAGTGATGCAATATTAAAACACAGAAAACGAGTTCCGATGTTCCTTAAAATAGCACCGGATATTAATGGAGAAGAATGCGAAAACATTGCCGAGAATGTTTTATTGAATGGGATAGATGGGCTTATTATTAGTAATACAACAATTTCCCGACCGGTTCTTATTTCCCGGCAGAATTCTAGGGAAGAGGGTGGTTTAAGCGGTACTCCGTTATTTACACTATCGACTAAAATACTTTCGGAAATGTATAGGCTTACTGCTGGGAAAATTCCCATAATTGGAGTTGGTGGAGTTGCTTCTCCGGAAGATGCTTATGCCAAAATTCAGGCAGGGGCTTCTCTGGTACAGATTTATAGTGCTTTGGTATATCAGGGATTTGGTCTGGTTCGCAGGATTAATGATAAATTGCCGGAGTTTCTTGCGCGGGACGGATTTGCTAATATAAGTGAAGCAGTAGGAACTAGTGCCAAAGCTTATTTTAATTGATTTCTATGTCTTTGCGGTATTCGCAGGATAATACTGTGACATCATAAACTGGATGTTCAAGGGCAGAAAGCCCGGGACTGGAAGAAAACATCCATCCCAGAAAAATTTCTTTCGGTTCTTCACCGGCTTTTACTTCCAGTATCTCCAGCAGTGAGGCATTTTCCGGACGTTCTTCAGGAGGTGATTTCCAGCATTTTCTCGCTATTATTTCCAGATTCTCAAAGCGCATCATAGCACCTAAGGGAATCTCCATTGTAGAAACCCTTCCCATAACTTTATTCAAGCCTTGTAACACCAGCATATTAGATTCTTCCGGATTATCACCAACTAGAGGTGGTTCTGCGGCTTTGTTTTTTTCAATCGCAGCGTTCCGGAGTTCTTTTGCATTTCCGGGAATAGCTTTCCTTTCCGGAGCTGGATTTTCCAGAGTTTCAACAGGGAGGCTTTCCAAAACTTCTTCTTCAGAAGATTCGCCGGCAGGAATATCCAATTCCAGCTCATTGCTTGCAGCAATTGCACAAGCTGGAAAAACCACGGCTAAAATACTGAGTATTGCAGTAAGCTGGAGAAAAGCTGCAACTGGCATATATTATTATGGCGTAGCAGTGTCTTTGTTTTTATCAACACCGCCACCGCTAAACATGAATTTTCCGATCATTTCTTCCAGATTAATTGCCGATTGCGTAAATTCAATTTTCTCACCGTTCGCCAGCATGGCTTCATCGCCACCCGGTGTAATCTGAATGTATTTTTCACCAAGCAAGCCACTGCTTACAACTGATGCAGAAGAATCTTTAGGGAGCTGGGTTGTGCTGCGAATCTGCATGGAAATTACTGCTTCATAGCTATTTGCATCAAGCGTCAGGTCGGAAACTGTTCCGATTTTTATTCCACCGATACGGATATCACTGCCAAGAGCAATTCCGGAAGCGTTGGTGAAATTAGCCTTCACCATATAACCGGATTCAATTTGCATTCCGCTGCCTTTATAGGCAAAGGCAAAGAATACGCCGGCAACAACAAGAACCACCGCACCCATTAAAGTTTCAATAATATTTTTCTGCATAGTTTTTCCTAGTTGGAATTTTTATGGAATATAGCCATATAAAATAGAAAAATCTACCGGCAATTTTATTTCGCTTAAACAGAATATACCTTTTGCACTTCAAGAATTGGGAATTCTTAAAGTGCGTACGCTCGCTACGCGGCGTAAAATCGGACTTTCGGTCTAGATTTTCATATACCCATCCCAACTCTTCAGTTGGAATGAGTATATCAAGTTGCATAGGGTGTTTTTTCTGCCTAATGCTTCCTTCAGATATCTATTTTACTTGGGAGCCCACGCTTCATAGTCAGCGGTGGTTCTGTCATGAATACCGGCTTCTCGTAGTGATCCGGCGGGGGCATAAGCATTTTTTGTTCCGGTTAAATTAGGCAGGTGCGGCTTTTCCCATGAATGCTTTTTGTCAGAATTTTTTGGCACGGCATCATTTATATAATGCATCCAGCTGAACCATTGCGCTGGAATCTTGCTCGGTTCAGCTATACCCTTATACACTACCCAGCGTTTAGTCTTGCCAGATTTTGGTTGTTTCTTTTCGGTATAATAGCGGTTACCGAATTCATCTTCACCGACTAGCTCACCGTTGAAATAAGTATAAAGTCTGGTTGTTATGGTCATAAATATCAATAATCCAAAAAGCTGCGGAGTTTCCTTGAACGTGACGGATGTTTTAATTTACGCAGAGCCTTTGCCTCAATCTGGCGGATACGTTCACGGGTGACAGAAAATTGCTGTCCTACTTCTTCAAGAGTGTGGTCGGTATTCATTCCGATACCGAAACGCATACGTAGAACCCGTTCTTCACGCGGGGTGAGTGACGCTAATATCCGCGTGGTAGTTTCGCGTAAATTTGACTGGATAGCAGCATCAAGAGGCAGCACAGCATTTTTATCTTCGATGAAATCGCCAAGATGCGAATCTTCTTCATCACCTATAGGAGTTTCCAGCGATACCGGCTCTTTGGCAATCTTCATCACCTTGCGAACTTTATCAAGCGGCATGACCAGACGTTCAGCAAGTTCTTCCGGTGTAGGTTCGCGTCCGATTTCATGGAGCATCTGGCGCGAAGTGCGAACGATTTTATTGATGGTTTCAATCATGTGAACAGGGATGCGGATAGTACGCGCCTGATCAGCGATAGAGCGGGTTATAGCCTGACGAATCCACCATGTCGCATAGGTCGAAAATTTATACCCGCGACGATATTCAAACTTATCGACCGCCTTCATCAGACCGATATTGCCTTCCTGAATCAAATCAAGGAATTGCAGTCCACGGTTGGTGTATTTCTTGGCTATGGAAATAACCAGCCGCAGATTTGCCTCAATCATTTCCTTTTTAGCGCGGTTAGTTTCGCGCTCACCTTTTTGCACAGCCATAATCATACGCTTGAATTCACCAATATCAAGCCCGGCCGAACCAGCAATTTTCGCAATCTCTCCACGGATCTCATCAATCTCGGCAGCGTCTTTGGT
>JBEBHV010000165.1:0-4722 GCA_040080715.1 Rickettsiales bacterium
AAACCAAATTCAAATCGACCCCAAAAATAAATGGCAAAATATCATTGCCTGTCAGGATAATGCTGCGCTATAATCTGCCCTTAACCGGACGGTAGTGACTTCTTACCAACACTCATATTTCTGGTAGCTGCTGGCAAAGTTACTTTAATTCCATCCAGAGCGTCACTCATTATAATCTGACAACCAAGGCGCGAAGTATGGGTAAGACCAAACGCAAGATCCAGCATGTCCTCCTCCTCTTCTTTTGCGGTTTGCAGCTTAGGATACCAAGCTGGATCAACAATCACGTGGCAAGTTGAGCAGGCAAGCGAACCTTCGCAAGCACCTTCCAGAGGCACAGAATTTTTATGTGCAGCTTCCATAATCGAAATTCCGCTTGGAACTTCTACGGTTTTTTCGCTTTTATCAGCATATACGAAGGTTATTTTTGGCATCTTCTCCTCAGTTGCTAGCGGTTAGTTGCTAGCGATTAGCGGTTAGCTATATCAATGGTTAACAGTTTAGTTTATGAAGATTTCTTACCACTAGTAACTAGTAACTAGCAACTAATAACTAAACTTTTGTTCCTTTTAGCGCGGAATTAATCGCTCTGTCCATTCTTCTTTCCGCAAATGGTTGGGCAATGCGTCCTAATTCCTGCAGTTCAGCATCAATATAATCACGATCTTCGCCATCAATGGCGTTACGCAGCACAGCAACCTGCCGTTCAATCCGTCGCCATTCACCTTCCAAAAGCAAATCGGCATCCTGTTTTAAGGCTGAATTAAGCTCTATAATCGAGCGATTTGCATCAACTCTCGCTTCTATCAGCAGACGCTCGGTTATGTCGCGCTTGGCATTTTCCATACTCTCCAGCAGCATTTTTTCCATCTGCTCCGGCTCTATGCCATAAGATGGCTTCACATTTATGATTTGTTTTTTACCAGTGGTTTTTTCTTCGGCAGACACGGTGAGCAAGCCATCTGCATCCACAGCAAATGTCACATTTATTCGGGCAATACCAGCAGGAAGTTGTGGTATACCAGTAAGTTCAAAATTAGCCAGCGAACGGTTATCCGAAACCATCTCACGTTCACCCTGCACAACGTGGATTTTCATGCCGTCCTGCCCATCCTGATAGGTAGTAAATTCCTGCGCTACAGAAACTGGAATTGGCGTATTGCGATAAATCAGCTTTTCCGTTATTCCGCCCATAGTTTCTAAGCCCAGCGAAAGCGGTATAACGTCCAGCAGCAGGTTGTTTGAACCTTCTGTAAGACCTTGCGCTTGCAAAGCCGCACCAATCGCCACCACTTCATCAGGATTAACATCAGTCAGCGGTTCTTTATTAAAAAATTTCTGCACCTCTTTAAATACCAGAGGAACACGGGTTGAACCACCTACCATTACAATGCCTTTTATGTCACTGATAGTCAGGTTGGCATCCTCTAATGCCTGCTCGCAAACCTTTATGGTTTTTTCAACGTAAGGATAAATAATATCCTCAAAATCAGCGCGGGATAAATAAACTGTTTTTCCACCATAGTTAATATCAACTTTATTTTCGTCCGTAAGTTTATGCTTGGCTTCACGGGCAACCGCTACCAACACCCCAACTTCTTCGCTGGCAAGCGATTTGGTATTTTTCACCTCACCAAGTATCCACGCCGCAACAGCCTGATCAAAATCATCGCCACCAAGCGCAGTATCGCCACCTGTCGCGAGAACCTGAAACACCCCCTGCTCCAGCTTTAGCAATGAAATATCAAATGTCCCGCCACCTAAATCATAAATGGCGTAAATCCCCTCCACGCCATTATCCAGACCATAAGCAAGAGCAGCAGCGGTTGGCTCATTCACCAAACGCAAAACCTCCAGCCCAGCCAGTTTTGCAGCGTCTTTGGTTGCAGTACGCGCTGCATCATCAAAATAAGCAGGAACGGTAATAACCGCTTTTGTCACTTCCTTGCCGATGGCTTTTTCAGCATTAGCTTTCAGATGTTTTAAAATATCAGCGGAGATTTCAACTGGAGTTAGCTCACGCCCACCCGCCCTGATTCGCACCATGCCACTATTGTTTTCCACTACATCATAAGGTGAATTATCCAGTATTTTTTTAATGTCCGAAACGCCTCTTCCCATCAAGCGTTTTATAGACGAAATCACATTTCTTTCACCGCGATCCGCGCGTGCTTTCGCGCTATAACCAACTTCCACACTGCCATCGGGCGCGTAATAAACCACCGATGGAACAAGCGCGTGACCATGAATATTATGGATGATTTCCGCATTACCGTCACCCGCAACCGCAACTACGCTATGAGTAGTGCCAAGGTCGATGCCCACCGCCGCAACATCAGAATGGGGAATTGGGGTTTGCCCCGGTTCGTATATCTGGATCAAGCTCATAAATTCTTCATCTTATTTTCATCTAATATTTTTGCCAAGTACCCTAATCGTATAGTTTCCTGCGTCATTTTTTGAAAGTCTTTGCTAGCATAATATTTTGAAATATCTAGTAAACTATTTTTGTGCAAATCTATTAGTTGTTTAACTAACTTAATATCTTTATGCTCAGATAATTGCTCACGCAGCTCTATTATTTCTATTAATAGTTCCTGACTTGGTTTTACACTATCATGCTCGCCACCAACTTCTATTCCCTGCATCTGCAACAAATATTGCGCTCGCTTCAGTGGATTTTTAAGAGTTTCATAAGCCTTATTTATATCCATTGATTTCTGCAAAGCCTGATTACGCTCTTCTGTAGGCTTTCCAATAAATCTATCAGGATGGAATAAACGCTGTGCCTTGAAATACTCCGCCTCAAGCTGGGCTTGGTCTATATCGAAAGAAAATGGAATATTGAGGAGTGAAAAATGCATTCGCGTACCTCGTACCTCGTACCTCGTAATTCGTATATTACGAACTACGCAACTACGAACTACGCCCCCCTAAACATGAAAACTCTCGCCACAACCGCAACGACCTTTTTCATTAGGATTGCGGAATACAAAACCGCTTTTCAGTTTTTCTTCAACAAAATCCATTTCCGTGCCGAGCAGGAACATCACCGCTTTTGGATCAATGATGACTTTTACACCGTCTCTTTCCACAACATCATCAAACTTGCCAACCTCATCAGCATATTCCACAGTGTAAGAAAGACCGGAACAGCCACGCGAACGCACCCCAACTTTAACACCAGCCGAAGGTTTCCCACGCTTTGATAAAAGCTCGTTAATCCTAGCAACGGCTGAATCTGAGATTGTAATTAAAGGAGTTGCCATAATGCTTCTATTTCTGAGTGTTATTTTCAGAAGAAATATTAACAAAAGGGGTTGCGCCACCGAGCATATAGTTTGGTAATCTTCCATCCCATTTTTGCACGGCTTCATACTCAACCAGACTTTTATTTTGCGATAAAGCCTGTGCGCGTATTGACATTGATTCAGCCTCAGCTTTAGCCGACATAACACGCTGTTTTGCCTGTTCCTGAATTTGAACTGTCTTATTTTTTTCCTGTTCTGCAGTTTGTATTGCAACAACCTTTGCTTCTACCGCCCGTTCAAATTCTGGGGTATAGTCAATATTTGCGATTTCAATACGGGTTACATGCACATCACGACCACCTAGCGACTCTGTCAATAATGCCTGAATTTCACCCTGAGCCTTACTACGATTGGCAATTAAATCTACCGCGTCCCATTTACCAATGACGGCTTTAACTGTGCCATTTACCGCTTGCGGAATCAGCCTATCTTCCCAATCAGAACCAACATTTTCCAGCATTTCATGAGCTTTAGTTTTTTCCAGATTATAGTTCATAACAATATGCAATTTAGCCTGCTGCACATCTTTTGTATAGGCTTCGCTTTCAATGTCATACTTTTGAATACGCACATCCATTTTTTTGATAGTCGACATAATCGGCATAAAAAAATACAGCCCCTCATCAAGAGATTCTGGTTGTACCTTCCCCCAAACAACTCGAACGCCACGATGCCCAGTATCAACAATAGTGAAGGGAGACATGGCAAAAACAAGTCCTATTATCAGAAAAACAGGGAATAATTTCAGTAAAAATGTATTATTCACAATAAATATCCTTTAACTTTTATCCAATTTTTTATTTCAAATCTATATAACGCACTGGAACAAGGCGATGCCCGACTTTCTACTTTCACCTGCGTTATAATTCTTCCCATTACTATTCCCTTGCGGTTTGGTGTTTGCTTTTATAATCGGCAATTGCCGCTTTAATTGCGTCTTCCGCCAGCACCGAGCAATGGATTTTCACTGGTGGGAGTGAAAGATGCTCTGCTATCTGCGTGTTTTTAATGGTCATGGCTTCATCAATGCTTTTGCCCTTCACCCATTCCGTAACCAACGAGCTGGAAGCGATTGCCGAACCACAGCCAAAAGTTTTGAATTTTGCATCAGAAATCGTACCTGTTGCAGCATCCACTTTTATCTGAAGTTTCATAACATCACCACAGGCAGGCGCGCCAACCAGCCCTGTTCCCACATCTTCATCACCTTTTTCCATTGAACCCACATTACGCGGGTTTTCATAATGGTCGATTAATTGTTCGCTATATGCCATAAGTTTAGTTCCTAGTTACTAGTTGTTAGTTACTTGTAGCACTACTGGTAACTAGTAACTAGCAACCAGTAACTACCTCAATGTCCCGCCCACTCTATCTTACTTATATCAATTCCTTCTTGCACCATCTCCCACAA
>JBEBHV010000166.1:0-4716 GCA_040080715.1 Rickettsiales bacterium
CTATAGATTTTTTTCATATTATCCCTCTTTTGGAACAAATTTAAGTGCCACGCCATTGTTGCAATAACGGAGTCCAGTCGGCTTTGGGCCGTCTTCAAATACATGCCCTTGATGACCGCCACATCGAGCGCAGTGATATTCCGTGCGCGTGGATAGCAGCTTTTTATCAATCCTGGTTCCTATATTTTCTTTAATGACATCAAAAAAGCTCGGCCAGCCAGTGCCACTATTATATTTTTGTGATGAATTAAATAATTCATGCCCACAAGCCGCACAAACAAATATTCCATCACGCTTTTCATCATTGAGTGGACTGCTAAACGGGCGTTCAGTACCTTCTTCACAGAGAACATTATAAGCATCCGGTGAAAGTTTTTCTTTCCACTGCTCTTTGGTTTTTTCCGATTCATTTTTCATAAACATACCTTCTTTGGCTTATTAAGCCTTCATTTATAAGGTTACAAGTAACCAATGCTTAATTTTCCCTATTTACGTAACTTTTTTTACATTATACACTAATCTTTATTTTTGCTTATAAATTTAAAATTATTTTTTGGAGATCATTTGTTATGAATAAAACTTTAATCGTTGCTGCCCTTGCTGGAATATTCATCGCTAGTGTCGCAAATGCTCAGGATCAACTGCCTGGCAGTCAGAAGACCAAATGCTATGGTCTGCGCAAAATCAAAGATGAATGCAAGTCAGGAGGTGGTGATGAGCAAAGATGTTCCGGTGAGTCTAAATATATTAAAGACCCTAATGAATGGAAATTAGCTTATCCGGCTACTTGTGCAAAACAAGGCGGCAGTCTGTTGTCGCCTGCTGAACTGTTGTCATCTACCGAAAAATAGACGGAATATATTCCGGCAGTAAGCTTTAAAGAGGATATAACAAGCGGTGAAGTTTATTCTTAGCGAATAGAGTTAATTGACTGGAAATCAAGCTGTTGGGCAATGTTCAGTTTCTGCATTTCACTCAAGTTGGAAACTGTTACATCCAACTGGTTAAATTGCTGAATCACAGCGTTATCATTGCTGTTCTGGATAGTGGTTGCGAAAGTGCTTGTATTAATTATAACATCAACACCTGCTGCTGCCGCAGCGTCCTGAACAATGTCAGCGGGAGAGTTATTTTCAGCAAGATCGCTTCCTTCAGGAATAACATCAGGAAGCACTTCATTTTCAGGTAGGATATCAGATGTCAATTTAGCAATACTTGGCATATCATCCCCTAAAGCACTATTTCTTTCCAGAATGGAAGATCTGATTGTCGCAGTGTGTTGTAAAACACCATCAACCAGAGTGCTGCTGGTTATAACAAAGTCAAAATCCAACGAACCAATGCGGAGTCCACCGCGAAGACCCGCAAGCTCATCACCACTTACTTTGTTTGCATCGCTAAATCCAAACTCTTCAACTTCATCCACGAAGTTCGAGTTGGCATAAGAATTACCAGCCATCCCAGCAAGAATTGTGAATGACAAAAGTGACGCAGAAAACATAGACATAAAATTTTTCATTAGTAATACCCCGGCATGTAAGCAGTTGTGAGACCTATGGAAGCAAGATCCCTATCATTTAAATTAACATTGAACCGCGCTTGAAGATGCGAAGCCCACTTATCTTTAGAATTGAACGATTGCCTTGCAACCTTCATGTCATCATGAACAATAAAAAGAATTCCATTCCACTGTTTTTCAAAATCATCGCGACTAAGAACATGCTTGCCCTTAGATGAATCAAGTATCAAAACAGAATCTGCATTGACACCGGCTATAACTACAAAATGCGAATATCCTTTTGGACTTATCAAGGCTATTGCAGGAATTTTCGCCTTAACCAGTTTATCCAGAGGTGCGCGATAACCATCGGCCGTATAACCAATTGAGGCCAGATAACTACGCATATCAAGCAGGGAGAAACCCTTTTTCTTAATCGCTTCCTGATCACCAACTTCATACATCGACTTCAGGACATCACCTTCATAAGCATCATGCCCATAAAATTCCTTAAGCAAGGTAGCAAGTGCCGCTGAACCGCAGCTATAATCATATTTCTGTTTGGAAACACCAGTGAAACGCTTTTCCACTATGCTTTTAGTCGGAACATTGTATTCACCGCCGCCCGCGCCAAATACATTCACCGGCATTGCGAAAGCAGAGCCAGGCGTGCTACTCATCATCAACGCCCCAATGCTTAATAATACAGGTATATTTTTCATGTTAAAACCTGAATTACTGGTTCATCTCAACATTGACTATTGTGCTACTTTGTATAAGTACGTTATTTCCACTATTTTGAATTACGTTGACAAGACCGCTGTTGCTGTTGAAAGCACCTTCAGAAATCACATTTCCGCCGGTAACGCTGTTATTTACTGTGTTATTTGAGCTGGTACCCATCAGATAGCTGGTGCTTGTCGGGCTGAATGCGCCACGGCTTTCATCAAGATCTTCTGTTGACATGGAACTTGCGGTTTCAAACCCATCACCTTCATCTTCCGATTTAACTTCAGAAACGACAACATTGCTGCCTTCCTCAGATTGAGTGCTCACCACTGATACTTCCACTGATATTTCGTTTACGGCTACTACTTCTTCATCAGAAGCTGATACTTCATTTACCGATACTACTTCTTCATCAGCAACGGATGTTTCGTCTACTGATGTTTCATTTGATATTTCATCAGATTCAACTTGCTCAACAGGAGCGGCCTGCTCAAAAGTTTCGGTGCGCTGGGCAGATTCCATCTGTTCAACAACCCCACCTAACTGTTCCAGCTCATCCTGCGACAATATATCAAATACACCATTTTCTGCCTGAGTCTTGGCAATTGCAGAACCTGCTACCAGAAAACCTGCGGCTCCAAGCAACATTGAAATTTTTATAAATGATGATTTCATAACTTACCTCTAACTACTTTACAGACTTTGATATTGAACCAGAAGAATCCCCGAAAGCTGGGGAGAGCAATAAAGCCCTCCCCCACTTTGGGTTTTATGTAACTATAATATTAAACCAATACTATAGAGCTACATCACCAACAGAAACTACGATTGACTGCTGGTTAACAGAGTTAATACCAGTGTTCTGGTTAACAGCGTTCAAACCGCTAGCTGAGCTGAATGCGCCTTCGCTAACGTTGTTGCCTTCATATGGGCTACCATCACCCAATGTAACGGTCACAGATGAATCACCAACAGCAGCTGCCAGAATAGAAGCACCTACGTTGTCGTTACCTTTGAACACATTGTTATCATGAGAAGCATCAACATCAATGTCACCAGTAGCTATATCAACATTGCCGTTGTTTGAATCAGCAGTGTTGTATGAATCAGTGTCATTGTTTGAATCGTTGGTGTTACCAACGTTTTCACTGTTGTTGTTAGCTTGATCATTAGATGAATTATCCTGAGAAGCATCAATTGCGATATCACCAGTGGTTATAGAGGTGTTACCATTGTTGTTAGCTTCAGAGTGGCTGTCAGAATGCTGAGAAGCATCAACTGCGATATCACCAGTGGTTACAGAGGTGTTACCGTTGTTGTTAGCTTCAGTGTGGTTATCCTGAGAATTATCCTGAGAAGCATCAACTGCGATATCACCAGTGGTTACAGAGGTGTTACCGTTGTTGTTAGCTTCAGAATTGCCATTGTTGTTAGCTTCAGAATGGTTATCCTGAGAAGCATCGATATCACCAGTGGTTACAGAAGTGTTACCATTGTTGTTAGCTTCAGCAGTCTGAGTCTGAGAAGCATCGATATCACCAGTAGTTACAGAGGTGTTACCGTTGTTGTTAGCTTCAGAATGGTTATCCTGAGAAGCATCAACTGCGATGTCACCAGTAGTTACAGAGGTGTTACCGTTGTTGTTAGCTTCAGAATTGCCATTGTTGTTAGCTTGATCATTAGATGAATTATCTTGAGAAGCATCAACTGCGATATCACCGGTAGTTACAGCGGTGTTGCCATTGTTGTTAGCTTCAGAATTACCGTTACCAACGTTTTCGCTGTTGTTGTTAGCTTGGTCGTTAGAAGAATTATCCTGAGAAGCATCAACTGCGATATCACCAGTGGTTAGAGAAGTGTTACCATTGTTGTTAGCTTGGTCGTTAGATGAATTATCCTGAGAAGCATCAATGTCACCAGTGGTTACATCAACGTTACCGTTGTCGTTAGCTTCAGAATTGCCATTACCAACGTTTTCGCTGTTGTTGTTAGCTTGGTCGTTAGAAGAATTATCCTGAGAAGCATCAACTGCGATATCACCAGTAGCGACATCGGTGTTGCCATTGTTGTTAGCTTCAGAATTACCGTTACCAACGTTTTCGCTGTTGTTGTTAGCTTGGTCGTTAGAAGAATTATCCTGAGAAGCATCAACTGCAATATCACCAACAGCTACATCGGTATTACCAACATCATTGTTGCTAGTGCTTGTACCTGAATCTCCTTGGGTAACAGTTGTGTCATCAGCGATTGCACCAGCTGAAACCAGCATAGCGAACGCAGAAACACCAACTAAAAGTTTCTTATTCATAAATAAACGCTCCTTGATTTTGGACTATCCGTTCAAACAGAATCTTTTGAACCAGATAACCAATGGTTAAACAAACATAAAAGCTAATACTAATTTTGGGATAAGCATTAGTTAAATAAATGATAACGGTAAAAAAACAGGTTAACCATTAACACTTGCCTGCGTTGTTAAATTATTATCA
>JBEBHV010000014.1:0-19664 GCA_040080715.1 Rickettsiales bacterium
TTATAAAAATGGTGCACTGAGTTTTGATCTGCACGACCAAAACAATCTGCCTGTCGCTCCTGAAAAAACCACCGCCACCATCACCCGCCCAACGCAACAAGGCATGGATTTTACGGTGGATCTAAAGGGCGCGGAAACCCCAGTCCTCTTCCCTGCCAATGGTTTGTGGGAGGTGCGGGTGGATGCGATGCATGAGGGCGTGCATTACCAGCAATTTAAGCGTATTGTAGTACAATGACCACCAAACCATTCATCACCACTGAATCTGACGGCACACACAGTTTGAATCTACTGGTGGATGGGATGCACTGCCCGAGCTGCGTAGCGATCATTGAAAATGCACTAAAGAAACAAGAGGAAGTGCAAACGGCACGCCTCAACCTTTCTACCAAGCGTTTGCGGGTTGTGTGGAAAGGTGCTGCGGAGTTAGGCGATACGTGGATGAATCTCATCAATGGCATGGGGTATCGCGCTGTGCCGTTTGACCCTGCGACCGCTGAAACTTCCGAGAAAAAAGAAGAAAAATTCCTGCTGCGCTGCTTGGCTGTGGCGGGCTTTGCCAGCGGCAATCTGATGCTGTTTTCCATCCCGCTATGGACAAGCGATGCTGTTGAAATGGGCGCGGCCACACGCACATTTTTCCATTGGGTGCAGGCAGCGATTGCGATTCCTGCGATTGCTTATTGTGGCATCCCATTTTACCACTCGGCCTGGAAAGCCTTGCGTGCATGGAAAACCAATATGGACGTGCCAATTTCCATTGCGGTAATTCTCGCCACGTTAATGAGCCTGTTTGAAACTGTCACATTCGGTTCGCATTCCTATTTTGATTCAGCCGTAATGCTGCTGTTTTTCCTTCTCATCGGGCGTTATTTAGAAGCTCGGGCACGTGGCCGCGCACGCAGTGCAGCCCATGATTTGCTGCAAATGATGACGGGGTTTGCAACCGTCTTGCATGAAAATGGCACACAGGAAATAATACCACTTTCTGAAATAAAAGAAGGCATGGTTCTGCTGATTGCCGCTGGTGAAAAAATCGGCGCGGATGGTGTGATTATTTCAGGCACATCGGAAATTGACACCAGTCTGATTACCGGTGAGAGCCAGCCGCGTGAGGTAGATGTGGGTGCAGCGTTATTTGCAGGAACCATCAACATGGCAGCCCCCATCACCATGCGTGTGACCAAAGCGGGCGAGCGTTCGCTACTTTCAGAAATTATTAAACTGATGGAATCGGCTGAGCAGGCGCAGGCGAAATATGTAACGGTGGCGGATCAAATCTCAGGCTGGTACACGCCAGTGGTGCATATTCTGGCGGCAGGAACATTCATCGGCTGGATGATGCTTGGCAGCGTTGCGTGGCAAGTGGCGTTGCTTTATGCAGCCACGGTACTGATTATTACCTGCCCCTGCGCCCTTGGCCTTGCGGTGCCGGTGGTGCAGGTGCTCGCCAGTGGCAAGCTGATGCGTAGTGGTATATTGCTTAAAAGTGGCAGTGCACTTGAGCGACTGGCAACCATAACTCATGCCGTATTTGACAAAACGGGTACGCTGACGCTGGGCAAACCAACCCTCACTTCTACTCATTCCAATGAGCAATTACAGCTAGCAGCCTCACTTGCTGCACATAGTAAGCACCCGCTTTCACAGGCGATTAGTAAGGCCTATGCGGGTCAATTATTGCCACTTACGGTAAATGAAGTGCAAGGCTACGGGCTTGAAGCAGAGAGCGTTAAATTAGGCAAAAGAAGCTGGGCGACCAGCATTCCTGATGATGCGGATAATACCCTTGAACTCTGGCTCGCAGAAGATGACCGACAACCGATTCGCTTTACCTTTGCCGATCAATTACGCGAGGATGCAAAGCAAGTGATTGCAACGCTACACTCCAGTGGAATCAAGACGTTGCTACTCTCGGGAGATAGGCAGGAAGTAACGAAAGATATTGCTACAAAACTTGCTATTGAAACATTTGGAGGCGCATTATCACCGGTGCAGAAAACCGAGAAAATTTCAGCACTCAAAGCCAGTGGTGCGAATGTACTGATGGTGGGGGATGGGCTGAATGATGCACCATCACTTTCGTCTGCCACCATATCCATGTCGCCTGCCAGCGCGATGGACATAACGCAAAATGCGGCTGATATTGTGTTTCAGGGTGATAGATTACAGCCCGTACTCAACGCGCTATCGACAGCAAAATTCTCGCAAGTGTTGGTAAAACAAAATTTCCTGCTGGCGATTCTATATAATGTGGTTGCTATACCACTGGCCGTTGCTGGCATGGTAACGCCGCTAATCGCCGCCATTGCCATGTCCAGCTCGTCACTGCTAGTGATTGCTAATGCGATGCGACTCAACTTAAATGGACGCAAAAATTTTAAGCCGCCACACCAACCCTTAAAACTTTTGCGGGAAGAAGGCGGGAAGTCATGAGCATACTCCTCTACCTCATCCCCATCGCACTCACTCTTGGGCTCGCTGGGTTAGTCGCATTCTTCTGGGCAATGAGAAATGGGCAGTTTGAGGATTTAGACGGCGCAGCGCATCGGGTGTTGCGCGAGGATGAGGATGAAATCTAAGCTGCGGCTTTCAGCAAGCTAAAGAGCTCATCTTTAAGGCTGAGGCGTTGTTTTTTTAACATTTCCAAACGCTCATCTCCCGCAGCTTCTGCGCCGGATTCAATACGGTGCACAGAATGTTCTACCTCATCATATTCCGCAAACAACCGCGCAAAATGATTATCCGATGTCTTCATCTGGTGGATGCGTTCGCGCATTTCTGGAAATTCATTAATCAGGCTGTGATTTTCAAGTGGCATACATAACTCCTTTTGTTGTTCTCAACCAACATAGTCACGCAGGTGGAGGGGGAACTTGACACAAATCAAGGATGGCTCAGTTTATTGATCTATTTTTGTCTCAGTTATAACGTAATGGGTATGTATGAAAAAGATTCTTTTAAGCACTGTAGCAGTGCTTGCACTTTCTTCTCCGGTGTTCGCAGCGGATGATTTTAAGGCGGGTGACTTCATGATTCGCGCCCGTGCGCTTAGCGTTGTGCCTGATGAAAGTGGTCGCGTTTCCAATGGCGATAGCGTCAGTATTAGCAACAGCGTTGTTCCAGAACTTGATTTTACCTATTTCTTTACGCCGAATATCTCGGCAGAGTTGATTACTGCGGTGACGCCACATGATGTCAAAACCAGCAGCGGTATTGACGCTGGAAGCTCATGGTTGTTGCCACCCACCCTGACTTTGCAATATCACTTCACGCAAATGGATAGCATCAAACCTTATGTCGGTGCGGGTGTGAATTACACGCATTTCTTCAACGCAGATGCCGGTGCGCTAAATTCCGTAAAATATGACGACAGCTTCGGCGGCGTATTACAAGCGGGTGTTGATATTCCCATCAGAGACAATTGGTATTTCAACGTGGATGTAAAAAAGGTCTTTATCAGCACCACAGCAAAATTCAGCCCCAGCGGTGTCCGCGCCGATGTGGATATCGATCCGTGGTTGATTGGCGTGGGCTTTGGTTATAAGTTCTAGCCATGGCAAATTGCGACATCATTCCACTCACCACTAAAGCTTGCTCTGGCAAGTGTAAGAATGGCGGGTGTAGCAGTACGCCGCGCGTGTGGGTGGTTGCTGCATGCGAGGGGATGATCTCGCTATTTGAAAAAGATATGCGGGGAACGCTCCTGCCCATGCCACAAAATGCCCAAGGCGTGTTTGCATCGCTGGATCAATTCCAAAAATCCATCGATAAAGCAGATCATGCCCACGCATTCGATCAGCTGGTAATTATCGGTAGTGGAAATGATATTGCCTGGATACACGCTTCGCTGCCTGAGTCAGCCACGCGGCATATTGTCGCAGAAATCGAATACCCACTTTTAGCAGCATGGTTTAAGCAACCGCTACCACTGCCGAACTTAACGCATGCTTTGGAAGGTGTGTTTGCTGCTTAATGCGTAGATAACGAACAATGACACAATCTAACTAGCTGCTTGCTTCAGCATCACAACTGCCGGATTCCGAACAGCTATTGCACACAAACTCGCGTAATTTTTCAATATTGCCAATGGTGATGTCGTGCCCTGTCACCGATAACCCAAGCGGTTTTAATTGCTGCTGACTACGCGAAAGCGTTTCTGGTTTCATGCCTAAATAAGCCGCCAGAATATGTTTTTCTACAGGAATAGTGAGCGTCTTAGCCCCATTTGCTTGGCTGTGACATAACCGCAGCAAAAAACACCCCAACCTCTGCGCGGCGGACATCGTCGTCATATGTTCCAATTTAAGTTGCGCCTGCGACGTGCGCTCATTGAGCAATGACATGACACGCGCAGAAAGCGAGTGGTCTTTAGCCACCAGAGCGCGAATCGTTGCCGCCGGAATTGCCACCAATTCCGCGTTGCTGCCCACCACCTCAGCCGTATAGGGATAGTTGGCGTGGGAAAACAAAGCCGCTTCGCCAAATACATCCCCCTCGGTGCATAGACCGATAATGCTCTCTTTTCCATCAGGTGTTTGCCGTGTGAGTTTTACCCACCCTTTCAGCACCAACCATAGTCTGCTTGCTGTATCGCCATGCGAAATAATGCGATCATCATTATCGTGTAATTTGCTCCGTAGCGTGCTGGTAACATCTGTCCACAACTCAGGGCTTGCATCAAACAATGGATGCGAAATTCTATTATTGGGCGTGTGTGGATGTAATTTTTTCATGCACACACTATAGATTGCGTACAATAATTGGCAATACGTTATAAAAGCTTTGTACTAGTTCAATAGATATGAGACTTTTTGTTGTCTCAAGATTTGTTGAGTATATTGGTTTGGTGTTAGGTAGTCCAGAGCTTGATGTGGTCTAAAATTATTGTAGATATTGAGTGCATTTTTTAGTTCTGCCCGTAGCCCTCCGATTGAATCTTCCAGCAGGTCGTCTTTATCATAGAAATCCTCACGGAAAGTGCGGTTTGCACGTTCTACTCCACCGTTATATTTTGGTGATTTCGGGGGCAGAACAGGTCTTACGGCGTGTATCGCCCGCCGCAAGTACACACAAAACAGCCCAAACCTCCACACAGGCTGGACACTTCACAACCATCTGTAATCTATTGAGAAATAGCACCTGTAAAGGTCTGGCGGGCGGAGAGCAGCCGAACATTTCTCTGTAACCGTTGATAGCTCTGTATTCCAAAAAACCCATCAAAAATTATATACGCATTTATATACGCAAATTGGTTGGCTTGCAATAATTGGCTATGGATAAAGTTGGACAGTTATCTTAGTATAAACTCACCATATAAATAATCAAGTATACCAAGTCAAACAAGGTTGGTTGTGTTTGCTTAACAAAGTACTTGACTGGACAGAAAATGTGTAGTATGTACTACTTAATACATCATATTAATTAACCATAAACAACGTCCAAGTAGAGAAGTATGACAAAAAAGCAAGAATTTGGAGATATAATTAAGGTATTACGAGAAGAGCATGAAATTAGCCAAAGACAGTTTGCAATGAAATTAGATATTACACCAACATATTTGAGTAAAATTGAGCGTGGCGAATTTCCGCCACCATCAGAGGAGGTTATAAAAAGAATGGCGCACCTATTGGATTATGACACGGATGAATTATTAGCCTATGCCGATAAGGTTGATTCAGAGCTATTAGCTATTATTCAAAGCGCGCCACAAAGGTATGCTGGGTTACTAAGGAAGTGGGCGCAAAAAGATGAACGTTGACTATCTTGATGATGCATTCATCAAAAAACGAGCAGACCTGATAACTAAAGGATATAATAAAACCCCTAAAATTGACATAGAGGGCATAGCCACGTTGAAACTTGGATTAAAAATCCATTTAGTAGACCTTCAATCTGTCTATGGCAAAGGCACTCTAGGAATGATAATGCCAGAGGAAAAACTTATACTTTGTGATAAATCCCTTGAACCTTATGGACATAATAAAGAAACCAAAGAACATATACTGCGTTTCACCATAGCGCATGAAACTGGACATTATGTTTTGCATAGAAAATACATGGAAAACATTGAAAGTCCTATATTCCACAAAAATCTTGAAAAACATGAGAATAAAAGGCTGGAAATTCAAGCGAATATGCTTGGAGCTGAATTATTAATGCCAGAGTATGAGTTTAGAAAAGCATATAGACATATAAAAGATGAGGTTAAGAACATAACCAGATATGAACTTAAGAAGAATCTATCTGCTTTATTTAACGTTTCAATGCAAGCGGTTGGATACAAAATGAATAGCTTAAAACTATAACCCTTTTTTTAACCTGAGTGTGTATATAGTACTACACATTCTACATAAGGAGATTAAATCAATGACCAATAAGCTTACAATACCAGAAATAGGATTTATAAGGCTTCCAGCCGTTCTTTCGGTAATTCCTGTCAGTAAGTCCACTTGGTGGGCTGGGGTAAAATCTGGCAAATTCCCAAAGCCTATTAAATTAGGGGAAAACACCACCGCATGGAAGGCAGAAGAAATCCGCAACTTAATTGCCGAGTTTCAGAAGTGAGGCGAATCAATACAAGGCTTATAAAATCCAAATATAGCTATATGCTACATGAATTGGCTGATGTGATAGGCTGCCATGCTAATACCATTAGCAACTGGATAAAATTGGAAGGACTACAGCGCATTGATGGTATTTATCCTTATATGCTTTATGGGCAGGTAGTGATTGATTTTCTCAAAGCCCGCCAGCTTAAAAACAAAAACAAGCTATTAATAAATGAATTTCGTTGCTGTACTTGCCAAGTCCCGCGCAAGGCATGGGAAGCAATCGCAACTATTAAAACAATCAATTCAAAGGTTGCCATGTTGCAAGCAGTTTGTGAGCAGTGCAACGGCAAAATAAGCAAGATTATTTCGCTAAAAAATATCAGCGAAATAGAGCAAATCTTCAATATCCACACGTTGCCACCAGAGGCATTAGTACAGTCCACCAACACTAACTCTAATTGTGAAACTAAAGGAGCATAAAATCATGGTTAAATTCCACCCAGAAAACGAGCGCATAAAAAGCAAGTATTTTGCTTATGAAAAAGAAGCAAATGGTAGAAGTCCGCAAACGATAGAAAACACCAGAAAAGCAATCATCCGTTATGAAGAATTTACACAGCATGAAAACTTCAAAGCCTTCAATCATAAAAAGGCAACTGATTTTAAGGCACATCTTCTAAAGACTAAAAACAAGCATGGCGAGTTGTTAAGTGCTTCCACCATTGCCCATACCCTCCGCCCGTTACAAGATTTCTTTAAATGGTTGGCAACCCAAACAGGCTATAAAAGCCAGATTCGCTATAATGATATTGCTTATCTAAATATTAATGAAAACGATAAACACAAAATCCAGCCTAATACTCTGAAAGAATATCCTAGCGAGGCACAAATCCGTAAAGTGCTTGCTGCCATGCCAAACGATACACCAGTTGCCAAGCGTGACAAGGCTTTAATAGCCTTTATCTTTGCCACTGGCGCAAGGGATGGTGCAGTAATTGGACTTAAAATAAAGCATCTCAACATTGCCAAGAAATATGTGGTGCAAGACCCAAATGAAGTGGCTACCAAGTTTAGAAAGCGCATAAATACTAAGTTTTTCCCTATTGGTGATGACATACACCAGATTATTTTGGATTGGGTTCACTATGCACACGAAGAAATGCTTTTTACTGACAATGACCCATTATTTCCCAAAGAAGAGTTGGTGCATGATGCAGAAAATAATTTTACCCCTATTCTTTCCCGCCAACATTGGCAAAGCGCAACAGCCATTCGTGGTATATTCAAGAAAGCCTTTGAAGCTGCTGGAGTGAAGTATTACCCGCCGCACCGTTTCCGCGATACACTTTCTGCTATAGGACGGAAGCTATGCAGCACCACCGAAGACCAAATGGCATGGGCAAGGAATATGGGGCATGAAAGCCCAGCAACCACTTTTATGGTATATGGCGGATTTTCACCAGACCAGCAATTTGATGTAATAGAGCGCATGGGCAGAAAGATTAACACCAAGCCAGATAATCAGACTGATTTAGCAAAAGCATTGCAACTAATCAATCAAGCCGTTAATGGTAATAGTATGACTGTTTAGAATACAATTTATGCACATAAATAAAATTGTTTATAAAGATAGCAAAGCAAGTATTATTAGAATATGAGCAAGAAAACTGCAAAGCATCTAATTAAGGTAGAAAATAATGATGCTATAGCTACTCCCGTCCTTAAATGGGCTGGGGGTAAATCGCAATTGCTTCCAGTTTTAAATGCTAATTATCCCAAAGAGTTAATCAAAGGAAAAATAGATACTTATATAGAACCATTTATTGGGGGTGGAGCAGTATTTTTTGATATAGTAAATAAATTTAATATTAAATCAGCATATCTATTTGATATTAATCCTGAATTGGTCATTTTATACAACTCTATAAAAATAAATGTTAGAGCTGTTTTAACAGAATTAGATAAGCTATCTAAATCTTATTTAGATTATGATGAAGAAGGAAGAGCCGCTCTTTTTTATGATATTCGGAATGAATATAATTCAGGCGCGTTAATTGCTCATCAAGCTGCTGATTTGGAGCTTTGTAATGCAAAGAGATCCGCTCTAACAGTATTTCTTAATAGAACTTGTTTTAATGGGTTGTTTAGAGTCAATAGCAAGGGGGCATTTAATGTTCCACATGGAAGATATAGTAATCCTAATATTATCTTCTTTGATAGGCTAATAGCAGTTTCAAATACACTACAGAAAGCAACAATAAAATTGACCGATTTTTCGTCATGTGAAAAATATATAACTGGCAAGACTTTTATATATTACGATCCGCCGTATCGTCCTCTTAGCGTTACTTCTCTATTTAATTCATATTCAAAAGAAGGTTTTAAAGACGATGACCAAGTACGCTTGGCAGAAACATATAAAAAATTAAGTCGTAAAGGTGTTTTTCAGCTATTAAGTAATTCAGATCCTACTAATTATAGCAACGATTTGTTTTTTGATGAGTTATATAAAGACTTTAATATATTACGCGTTGAGGCAAAGCGGATCATCAACGCGAATGGTAATAAACGTGGCATCCTAAGAGAAATTTTAGTGAAGAATTACTGATGAAGAAACCATACAGGTTATATCATGGCGATTGTTTAAGTGTATTAGAAACTTTCCCTGACAATAGTATAGACTTAATATTTGCTGATCCTCCTTACAATCTTTCTAATGATGGCTTTACATGCCAAGCTGGCAAAATGGTTTCTGTTAATAAGGGACATTGGGATAAAAGCAGGGGTATTGAAGAGGATTATGCTTTCAATATAGCGTGGCTTGATGCTTGTCGCCGTGTTCTCAAGCCTAATGGTACACTATGGGTTTCTGGTACTTATCATAATATTTATTCGTGTGGTCATGCGTTAAAAACTTTGGGATACCATATTTTAAATGATATATGTTGGTTCAAACCCAATGCCAGCCCAAATTTATCATGTAGGTTTTTTACAGCTAGCCACGAAACCCTATTATGGGTAAAGAAAGACAAATTGGCAAAACACACATTTAATTATTTGGATATGAAAGATGGAGAATTTAGAGGAGATCCGCTAAAGGTATCTGGCAAGCAAATGCGTAGTGTCTGGTCTATTCCATATACACCACAATCTGAAAAAACACTTGGTAAGCACCCAACTCAAAAACCCATTTTACTTATGGAGCGTGTTATTCTTTCTTCCAGCAATATAGGTGATATAGTGTTGGATCCGTTTTGTGGTAGTGGTACTACAGGAGTTGCAGCTATCAAAAACAGCAGGAAATTTATTGGAATTGAAAAAGAAGCGCAGTTTATAGAATTATCTGAAAAAAGGCTGGGTGCAGTAAGTACAAAAAACCAAATTAATAACCCATCAATGAAAGCTGAGTTAGATGAAATATCATGCGCTGTTTAAAGAAAAGCTCGGTTGTAATGATGCAAACGCTACCTTTGACTACCTTATTTCTAGCCTTAAAGACACCATAACTGGCTGGAATTACTTTGTTAATTGGGAAAAAGTTAATGACGGAATCCGCAGGGTAGAAATAGATCTGAATTTGCTCAATTATCTTATAGGTAAAGATAATATTGAAGAGGAAGCTATTAAACTTTTAAGGGAACACCCAAAAGCTATAAAAACTATCCCTATTCTTCTAGCCTGCCGTGACAGTAAATTTGATTTATTAAAGGAATACCAAAATGGTTCGTTTTCCTATGATGAATTCGATTTTTCAAAAAAAATTGATTTATCGCCAGAGAAAGCTGTTGAATTTCTTAGTAATTCAGGATTTTTAGAGCAACTCAAAACAAAGCGTATTAAGTCACTGGTAGATTATGTATTTGGTGTAGAAGTTGGCTTAGATAGCAACGGTCGTAAGAACCGTGGTGGAACTGCTATGGAAAGCATTGTTGAGTTCTTTGTTGCTGATATATGCAAGCGTAATGGGTATGAATACTTAGCACAAGCAACAGCACCTAAAATAAAACAAAAATGGAATAAGTCTATAACTGTTGATAAATCTTCGCGCATAATAGATTTTGCAATCAATACGCCGCAAAAATTATTTCTAATCGAAGTCAATTTTTATGGTGGTGGTGGTTCAAAGCTAAAGTCTACTGCTGGGGAATATGTAACTGATTTTCATAGGTGGTCTGCTGATAGTCACCAATTTATATGGATTACTGATGGCGCAGGCTGGCGCAGCACCCATTTACCGCTGAGGGATACATTTAATGCTACAGATTATATTCTCAATTTGGATATGGTTGAAAAAGGTGTTTTGGAAGGCGTGATTTTGTTATGAAATCAATTAGTGCGTTTAACTCCGAAATAACATGGAAGTTTTATATAGGTGGCTACCAACCCGCCCAAAAATGGCTGAAAGACCGCAAAGGACGAACCTTATCGTTTGAAGACCTGATGCACTACCAGAAAATCATCATCGCCCTAACTGAAACCCACAGGTTTATGAAAGAAATTGATAAGGTAGTTAGTTTATGAAGTTATTTAGACGGTTTTTGAGAAAATTTTATACCAAACATTATATTCATAGTGAGATTAAAAGGACTCAGGCTGAATATAATAAAAAGCGAGTTACTAAAGGATTATCAAAGGATGATAGGCACTACTTAGAGCATAATTTTTCTGATGATATGAGGGAGCTTGATGAATGGTTAGAAGGCATTGAAAATCAAGAAATGCTAAAAAAAGCAAAGAAAATGGATATTGAACTTAGCGATTTTCCATATCCACATTTTGATGAAGATGATTCCTATCAAATTAAAAATAGCCATTATTACATTGGTCATTTTGGTGAAAGATTATTGCGCTTTGAGACTCGTCAATTACTTAGGAAAGCGATAAGTGAAAAAGCACCGGCTTATAAGAAAGAAAAAAGGGAAAACATCGAATTGTTTATAAAGGGAATTCTTATGCTTAGTGCCTTTATGGGAACAGCAACTGGACTTATCTCTGCTATTAAGCATTAACTTTTAATAGCATCTTCACTACTTTATTACAGGTTCTATATTATAGACCTTTATGCCAGCCAGTACGGTTTTTGATTTGTGGACTATCAGGTGTAATATAGGATTTTTGAGGCTGTTTTTTAGCACCAACTTTTTCAGCAAAAGATTGTTCTCTTTTTTCTAACAAGCCCTTTTTCTCTAATTCTTTAATTGCTCGTGGAGATGCACATATTGCTGGTTTTCCACTATTATTATATTCCCCAATCCATTCATTATGAACAATTTTAGTAGCTTCGTCTTCGCTTTTTCCAGATTTTATTAATTCTGTTCTCTTTTTTTCTGCAAAATCTAATAATATTCGTTTGTGTGTCTGGTGAGTCGCTGCATACTCGTTCGTCATGCTTCTATTTGTTAACCAACCATCTGGTTTGGGAATTACTTTATCTTTAGCAGTTACTATTAATTTTTCCTCTAGTTCTTTAATTGCTTTTGGAGAAGCAAATATTGTGGGCCTTCCTCTGTCACCTTTATACTCCCCAACCCATTCATCATAGATAATTTTGGCTGCTTCATCTTCGCTCTTTCCTGATTGTATCAGCGTTGTTTTCTTTTCTTCCGCAAGCTCCAACAATTTTTGTTTAAGCGTATCAGGATCACCTATATATTTGTTGCTAATTTCAAGACTTGATAACCAGTTTTCTGGTTTTGAAAGCATGTTATTATTTATTTTTATAATGCCACTTTTTTCTAATTCATAAATTGCTTGTGGGGATGCACACAATGAAATTTTAGAAACACTTTTGTATTCTCCAACCCACTCTTCTTGAACAATCTTTTTAGCCTCGTCTTCGCTTTTTCCAGACGCAACCAACTGTTGCTGTTTCTCTTTCGTAAAATCACGTAAAGTTTGCTTGTGTTTTGCATCATTACCAATATATTCTCCCATCATTTCGCCATTTGATAACCAACCATCTGGTTTTAGGGATATTGTGTCTCTTTTTATTATTGTACCGCGTTTTTCTAGTTCTAAGATTGCTTGTGGAGATAAGCATATTATAAGCTGACCTCTATCATCCTTATATTCTCCAACCAATTCATCATGAACAATTTTAGCGGCTTCATCTTTGCTCTTTCCAGATTTTATTAACTCTGTTTTCTTTTTTTCTGCAAAATCTAATAGTGTTCGTTTGTGTTTATCCTTACCACCAACATATTTACTATCCATATCTGTATTTGATAGCCAGCTTTCTGGCTTAGGAGATATGGCATCCTTTCTTACGATAATACTGTGTTTTTCTAGTTCTAAGATTGCCTGTGGAGAGGCGCAGATTGCAGGTTTTCCATTATTACTATACTCTCCCACCCATTCATCATGGACAATTTTAGTGGCTTCATCTTCGCTCTTTCCAGAAGCTACTAATTCTTGCTTTTTAACTTCGGAAAACCTTATTAAGACTTTTTTGTGTTTTTCATTATTGCCAGTGTATTTGTCAATCATATCAACATTGGATAACCAACCTTCTGGCTTATTTAGTGATATGTCGTCTTTTTCATCAAGCAGAGTTTTGAGGTGTGTGTATCCTTTAGTAATGCGTACACCATTAATCCATTGTGGTTCTGTTGGTGGTGTTATAGTTGGAGGCGGTGGTACTGGATTGCCATCTTCATCACGTCCTCTATAAACAGCTGGTTCACCACCCAGAACATGCCCAAAAAGTTTTGGCTTAACGCCATCTGGGCGAACATTGATCGCTAACGCTGTTTTGTTAATTCCATAATCGTCAAAATAATCTTTGCTTTGTCTTCTGGTTATGCGCCCTAGCTGTTGTTCAACCACATGTAACATTTTTGTTGGTTTAAGTGAGTAACAGACTGTGGCATTGGGCGCATCAAAGCCCATTTCCAGAACTCGGTCATTGAACAATGATTGGATTTTTCCTGCCTTAAAATCAGCTATTATCGGGTCGCGCGCTGAACTTTTCATCTCACCGCTAACATAAGCGGCTTTGCTGTTTACGCCTAATTCTTTAGCCATTTTGTTGTAAAGCTCTGCTCCTTCTTTCGCTGCTTTTACTCCTTGAGTAAAAAATACCGTTGGCAGACGACTTAATTTTCCCAGTTTATCATCATCAGTAGTTAGATGATGTTCCACGGCAGCATTTATCACTGCTGGAGTACGGGCGAATTTCTCTATATCTTCCTGCTTATAATCGCTACCTGCTCTGGTATTCTGAAAATCTTTTACCCAGTCCTCATCAATTTTTACATCTATTACTCCAGTTTCAACACCACGACACAATAGGCCTTGTTTTATCGCAGGAACAAGTCCAAGATTAAAAATCTGTTTTTGTCCATTAAACAGGGTTTTGTGCGCTCCTGCATCAGTGGCTGTAAATCCTCCCACCAATGCTTCTCCCATAAGACTTTTAATAAACTTGGCAGTTTTTTTACCTTGTGCCTCATGCACTTCATCAAGCAGAATCAGCGGACGAAAATGCTTGTCATCAGGATTGGTGAATTCAATTTCGTGCCTATCTATCAATGATGGCATAGACTGATAGCTGGTGATAACCACCTTTGGCGGTGGATTGCCTTCTAGAAGACGCTTTCTTTCTCTATCACTTTGCTTACTGTCATAAACCACAATATCATCTTCATTGATTCCAATTTTTTCAGCGAATTCATGTTTGGTTTGTTTGTTCAGCAGATTACGCGGAGTAACAATCAGAGTTGGCATATCTACCGCTTTGGTGAGCGAGCCAAACATTCTTGTTTTTCCAGTGCCAGTCGCTGAAACAACCTCAAAGAAATCACCTTTTTTGGTTACATGCTCCTGTTCGTCATCAAGTTTTTGCCCATCCGGTAGTTTAATGCTGCTACCAACTGGAGTTCTCAGCAATTTATCTACTTGTTCAATAGCCTCCACCTGATGGTCGTGCATACCGTGACCACTTTTCGCAAGATACTTGCGAATATTTACCATCATCCGGTTTTTTATTTTGGGGTCGACAGTATTTGATAGTTGTTCTTCCATATTTCATTTTACTTAGGTAGTTATTACGTCAGACCCAAGGCTAGCATAAGAAAAAGATACGTTATGTTAATATTTTGTTACAATTGTAAAACTTGATCCCACTTGATATAGCGTCTGTTATTAACATATTGATTAATAGATATTATTTCTGAGATTGTTACAAAATATTCTGAATTAGCTAGTTAGCTGTCTAATCTTCACCACCTTATTATCCTTATCCCTCAATACTGAATCCAAATAATCCGCGTATTCCTGCATCATTTTTTTGCGTTCCATTAGGTATTTGGCGCGGTTATATGCACCCCTTATTTTGTCTTCGTCTTCATGGGCAAGCTGGCTTTCAATAGCATCTGCCCTATATCCTCTTTCATTTAATATGGTGCTGGCAAGGGTGCGGAAGCCGTGACCTGTCATTTTGTTTTGATAACCCATCCGCCGCAGTCCGATTAATACCGTGCCGTTACTAAGATGCTGCGATTTGCTGGCTGGGCTATGGAATATGAAAGGCTTATTGCCAGTCATGGCTTGTAGCTCTTTCAGGATAGTAAGGGTTTGGCTGGAAAGCGGCACTATATGCGGACGCTTCATTTTCATCCGCTCTTTAGGAATATGCCATTCCTCCTTATCCCAGTCTATTTCTTCCCATTTGGCAGCAATTAGCTCACTGGTGCGTACAAAGGTTAGCATCAGTAGCTTGATAGAGTATTTGGTAAAATTATTGCCTAGCCCCTCTATTTTTTCTAGCAAAACTGGCAATTCTTCAAGCTGGATGCAGGCATGATGCTTTTCTTCGGGCGTGGGTAGAATATCGCGTAAATCCGCAGCTGGGTTATGGACACACAAGCCACGCTGGGTAGAATAGCGGAATACCTGAGCTATGATTTGCTTCATGCGCTTGGCAGTTTCAATAGTGCCGCGCTTGCTTATGGCTTCCACCACTTCCACAACGTCGGGAATAGTGATTTCTGCTAATGGTAATGCACCTATGCGCGGAAAAACATGTTGTTCCATACGCGCTAGGCTTTGCTTGGCATATTTGGGATTTAGCGAACCGTCTTTCATTTCCAACCAACGGCGGGCTATTTTTTCAAAGGTATTTTCGCCTTCATGCGCTTTGCGGAGTTTTTGCATTTTCTTTTCGCGGGTTGGATGTTTGCCTTCTTCCAGTAGTTTTTTCGTAGCCTCACGCTTTTGTCTGGCTTCTGACAACGAAAGAGCAGGATATTTACCTATACCCATAATTTGCTCTTTGCCTTGATAATAATATCGTAACCTCCACAATTTACTGCCAGATGGTGAAACAGCAAGGGAAAGACCACCACCATCAGAAATAAGGTAGATTTTATCTTTTGGTTTTAGATTTTTTATTGCCAGTTCGGTTAAAGCCATAAGCACCTCCGTATATAAATTATATACGGAAATATATACGGTTTATTTCTGGCTTGCAATAAATCTATTTGGACGGCAAAAACCACTAGAGGCTTTATTTCTCTAGGGTTTCCGACTATTATTAGGATTCCATTGGACTGTATGAAACAGTATAAATGGCGGAGCGGAGAGGATTCGAACCTCCGATACGGTGTTACCCGTATAACGGTTTAGCAAACCGCCGCCTTCGGCCACTCGGCCACCGCTCCGCACTTTAAAACTAACGAACCACCCGAGTAAGTGGTTTCGTGTCCAAATTTAGCCTAAACAAAGCTAAAACGGAACAACCAGAAGTCAGATTATTGAGCATTTGTCAATAAACTCTTGCGCTAATACTGTATAAATTATGTTTTTGGTCATAAAAATCAACTACCAACGCCAGAAATCTTTAACCTATTAATTTATCTGGCTTAAACAATGCTTGATCCAGCCCGCAGTCAGTTTTTCCTGTAAACTATTCTGTTTCAGTCGATCGTTCAAATGCTGCCACGAGATAGTATCCATATTCTGATCCTGATTAAAGCACGAATAAACATAGGTTTCTTTGCCGGTTACAGGGTCGATATGTTTTTGCAGACACTGGGCGCAGATTTCCTTCATCATACACTGCATTGGCGAATTTATGCTGCCAATGGCGATATGTTTGGGATTTAGGTGCGGATGAAGTACACCATGCCGTGCGGCTGCCACTGCTGCCATCATACGGTCAGAGCCAATGGCGATGATGTGGGTGATGGTGGATAGTGGCTGGTGACTGGTGGTTAGTGAAGAAGTGTTTTCGCCGTACGCCTTGATAGCATCTACGATATTTCCATGGAAAACTCTGTCTTGCGGGCGATTTGGCGTGAATGGCGCAGGCTCATCGCAGCACCAGATAACCGTGTCGGCAGCAGCTTCAATTTCTGCTACTTTATATCTATCAACTGCTTTTTTATATCCGGCAAAATATAACACCTTGCAGCCATTATCGCGCATGGCTTTACCGATGGAAAACAGCACGGCATTGCCCAGCCCACCACCAACCAGCATCACATTTTCATTATGCGGAATCTCGGTTGGTGTTCCAGTTGGCCCCATCAGAATCACTGGCTCACCAATCTTCAAATACTGACACAAATCCGACGAACCGCCCATTTCCAGCACAATGGTTGCCAGCAACCCTTTTTCCTTATCAACCCACGCGCCTGTGAGGGCGAGACCTTCCATCGCAAGGATGGTGGATAGTGGATGATGGATAGTGGATGGTAAGTTGTGGTTGGTGACAGTTGCTTTTCTTTCTTCACCATTCACCGTCCACCGTCCACCGTCCACCTTGAGTGCATTTGCCTCATAATTCTGCAAACGATAAAACTGCCCAGGCTGGAACTGGCGGGCAGCAAGTGGCGCATGCACCACCACCTCAATGATATTAGGTGTCAAGCGGTTTACGGCATGGACAGTTGCGCGGAGCTCAGCATTTATTTTTTGCAAAAATACTGACCGCTGACCGCTAACCGCTAACCGCTGCTGCAGAATGCGGCTAATAACTGGATATCCCTGCTTGGCACTGCCCATAGCTTTCACCACATTACCGGCGAATGACGGGTGCAAATCGCCAAAGAAGCTAACTGCCCTGCCCTGTTCATCGACTGAAAGCAGAACTCGCACATCTTTCGGCTTAGAAATGCGTTCTGGCTTTACCTGATTACCATTTTCATCAACCGCACGGAAATATTTGCCGTCCAGTTGGAAATGCAGAGGATCTTCACGTTGTAAAACCGTATTAGGACTTGTGCCAGCAGCAACAAGGATGGTGCGGGCGGGAATCACTAAATCCTGCGAGGCGCAAAGCGACTGCGCAGGATCTTTATCATATTTAACAGATCCTGCGCTCACATGCTGCGCATGTGCCACAGGATTTAAAGAGATACTCTTTGCAGCCCCAAACTCATCAACATCTATTTTTGTCGGTTCATAATTTTCAGCGATAAAAATACCTTCTTCAAAGGCTTTTTCCACCTCTTCATGGTTGAGGCGATAACTCGGCGCATCAATCAAACGCTTGCGGTAAACCAGTTTTACTCCACCCCAACTATCCAGCAGCCCAAAAACGTCTGGCTTTTCCTTTTTCCGTTCAGCGCGGATAGCTTTGGCATGGGCGATAAATTCTTCGGCGATTATAGTATCTTCCGCGTTCCAATTTTTACGGACATTTTCTTCACCGTTTTTTGCCACCAAAACGTCATAACGCGCTAAGAATTTTTCCACCTGCACTGGGTAATAAGCCAGTGATTCCGTGGCTGTGTCAATCGCCGTGAGTCCACCACCAATCACCACAATCGGCAGACGGATTTGCAAATTGGCTATAGAATCTTTTTTACCTGCACCAGTTAGCTGGAGTGCCATCAGGAAATCGGAAGCGGTGCGAACGCCACGCGCCAGCGCGTTCGGTATATCAAGAACCGTTGGCTTGCCTGCGCCCATACACAATGCTATATGATCAAAACCAAGTTCGAAAGCGTTATAATAAGTTATACTTGAGCCAAAACGTACTCCGCCAAACATAGCAAATTGCGTGCGTCGTTCGAGGAGTAGGCGTAGGATTTTCAGGTAATTCTTATCCCAGCGCACGGTGATGCCATATTCAGCAACGCCACCAAAGCCAGCCAGAGTGCGCTCATCGAGACGCTCATAAATTGTTTGCACTTCTTTAATTGGAATAAAGTCACAGCGCGAACCATCAGCTTTTACACCCGAAATCTCTGCGCTAACTGGCTCAATTTTCAGACCATCAATGCCAACAACAATGTGACCATCATTCATCAAATGATGAGCCAGAGTATAACCTGATGGCCCAAGCCCTGCCACCAGCACCTTATACCCACTGTCAGGCTTCGGCACAGGACGCGCCAGATTCAGCGGATTCCAGCGCGTAAGAAGCGAATAAATTTCAAAACCATAAGGCAGACCCAGAACATCTTTCAGGGTAAATGTTTCCACATGCGGAATGTTTACTGGCTCTTGTTTTTGGTAAATGCAGGATTTCATACAGTCATTACAAATACGATGACCAGTTCCCGCGCACATCGGGTTATCCACCGTTATCATTGCCAGCGCACCGACAGGCACACCCTCTGACTTCAGCATATTCATCTCGGAGATTTTTTCTTCGAGTGGGCAACCTGCCTGCACAATATCCAGTGGATTTACTTTAACTTCACCGCTTTTTTCTTTGAGTCCTTTAGAGCAGGAATCTTTGCCCTGATTATGGCAGAAAATGCAGTAATTAGCACTGTCCATAGCCTGAATGCGCGTGCCGCCATCATCAGTAAGAGCAAAGCCATCACGCGCGCGCAGATGCGATTTAGCAAAACGCAAAATCTGCACACCATCGCGCAGCTCAGTTTCCACCGCAACCAGATTATTATAATCCAGCTTGAGTGGTTGCTTGAATAACACGCCAGATTTATGGCGTTTTTTGCCTTCTTCGCTATATAATGCCCACGCTGCATAGCGAGCTGCTATTTCCAGTAGTGATTTATTTTCCTCTTCTTTTTCCAGCCAGCCCATCACGGTTTTGGCAAAGGCAATTTCAAAAAATTCATGGTCAGAATGTGGTATAGGCAACATCCCAAGCAAAGCCTCCCCGCTTACGCGCTGCGCCTCCTCTACGCTCAGGGC
>JBEBHV010000167.1:0-4694 GCA_040080715.1 Rickettsiales bacterium
TTTTCAAGGCGTACTGGGCGGGTGGAGTGCTGGATTTCGCCATTTTCACCCATCGAAACTAGGCTATGTACCAGCCAATTGCTATCGTCGCGCTTCGGGAAATCAGCGCGGAAATGTGCGCCACGGCTTTCAGTTCGCTTCGAGGCTGAAGTTAAGGTGGCGGTTGCCAGGCGCAGCAAATTATCAGTTTCCAGCGCGTCCAACAGGTCATTATTCCAGATGAGAGAATTATCAGCCACTTTCATATCATTCTTTGCAATTTCCCAAAGTTTGGAAAGCTTATTTACTCCTTCAACCAGCAAATCATTAGTGCGGAAAATATTGCCGTGCTGTTGCATAGTTTGTTGCAGTTCTTTCCGGATTTTATTAGGGCTGGTATTGCCGGTGGCAGAACGCAATTTATCAAAGCGTGACAATGCTTGCTCCAGCATGCTATCGGTAATTTTTTTATGCGAGGTTTTGTGATTAATATTTCTGGCTGCCAGTTCGCCAGCGGCTTTACCGAATACGACCAGCTCCAGTAAGGCATTGCAGCCCAAACGATTTGCACCATGAACAGAGGTGCAGGAAGCTTCGCCGATGGCAAGCAGGCCTTCAACGATTTTATAATCCTGTGAGCCGTCAGGCTGCACAGTATCTGCTGATGGAGATATTGTGCTAGTGCTTCGCACTCCACAGGATTTAATTACCTCACTACGCATATTAGTTGGGATTCCTCCCATCGTGTAATGTACGGCTGGAATAATTGGTATTGGTTGCTTATGTATATCAAGGCGAGCAAAGGTTTTGACGATTTCCTTGATAGAAGGGAGTTTGCTATCAATCAGCTCGGCTGGCAAATGTTCGAGGCGTAAATGCAGATGATCTTTTTTTTCTCCACAACCATTTCCGGCGAGTATTTCCTGCACCATTGAGCGCGAGATTACATCGCGTGAGGCAAGTTCCATATAAGATGGGGCGTAACGCTGCATAAAACGTTCGCCATTGGCGTTGGTAAGATAGGCTCCTTCACCACGTGCGCCCTCGGTTATTAGAACGCCTGTGTTATACAGGCTGGTTGGATGAAACTGAATAAACTCCATATCCTGAAGTGGTAGACCCGCGCGCAGAACCATTGCATTACCATCGCCGGTGCAGATGGTGGAGGCGGTTGTTGCCGCGTAAATCTGCCCGAAACCACCGGTGGCGATTATGGTGGTGTGAGCCTGGAATACGTGTAGTTCGCCTGTTTCCATCTGCCATGCTAGCAGACCTAAACATTTTTTATTTTCATCGAAAATTAAATCCAGCGCGGTGTATTCAATAAAGAACTGAACATTCTGGCGAAGTGCCTGAGTATACAAAGTATGCAGCAAGGAATGACCAGTCCGGTCAGCCACAGCGCAGGCGCGATAAGCCAAACCACCTTTGCCGAAATTGGTTTTCTGACCACCATAGGCGCGTTGGTAAATCTGCCCGCTTTCATCACGGGTGAAGGGCATTCCCATTTGTTCCAGCTCAATGATGGCTTCCGGCGCACGCTCGCACATCATGGCGATTGCATCCTGATCGCCGAGCCAGTCAGAACCACGTATCGTATCATACATATGCCACTGCCAGTTATCTTCTGCGCGATTGCCAAGGGCGGCATTGATTCCGCCTTGCGCGGCTACTGTGTGGCTGCGGGTAGGCGGAACTTTGGAAATACAGGCAACTGAAAGACCGCCTTCGCTGGCGGCAACCGCAGCCCGTAGACCCGCTCCGCCAGCACCAATTACCAGCACATCATGCGTATGAAATATCAGATTATACGATTTTCCCATACCTAATGATAGAGGCAGGCGGACAAGTTGCAAAGCACTTTCCGCCAGAAGTTTTAGCTTGTAGAAAAACCGTAGTTATGTAGATTAGCATTATTAAGACCTCTGCATAATTCGTCATTGCGAGTATTTTGTGAAAAATACGAAGCAATCCAGTAGAATGAATATATAAGATACTGGATTGCCACGCTCCTTGCAGTCGCTCGCAATGACGAAAAACGAATTGTGCAGAAGTCTCTTGTTAATTAATAATAACATTGGAGAAGTAATATGGCTGGCAGCGTTAATAAAGTTATACTTATTGGAAATCTTGGTCGTGATCCGGAAATTCGCTCAACGCAGGATGGGCGCGAAATCGCTAATCTGGCGATTGCTACCTCCGAGAGCTGGAAAGACCGCAACACCGGCGAGCGCAAGGAAAAAACTGAATGGCACCGCGTTGTTATTTTTAGCGAAGGGCTGGTTAATGTCGTTAAAAATTACCTGAAAAAAGGTGCAAAAGTATATATTGAAGGACAACTGCAAACCCGCAAATGGACTGATAAAGACGGACAGGAAAAATATTCAACGGAAGTTGTGCTGCAAGGCTTTAGCAGCGTTCTTACCATGCTTGATGGTAAAAGCGGTGGAGGTAGCGGTGAAAATGCTGGTGGTGGAAATTATAACCAGAGCTATTCGCAAGCATCATCACCATCATCTAATCAGGGGCAGAAAGCTCCTTCTGAGCTGATGGATGATGATATTCCGTTTTAGTAATTTATCTACCGCGAGTTCTACTATTTTCTCCACTTTCATTTAGAACTTGATATTGCCATTCTCCTGCTTCAATTGGCTTGCTATCATCAACCCTTGCTGCAAGAATACTTTTGCCTTGAGCTTCATAATGATCATTGCTGCCGCCTGTTTCTAAAAATCGGTCAACTCCAGTTTTCCCATCGCCAAGCCCATTTTTTGCAAGGGCAGTATGTAACCCTTGCTGGGTAGCACTGCTATCAAACGCTATACCAGCCATTGTGCGTTTATGTTTTTGCTCTAGCCTAGCTGAGGTTTCATCAGCACGACGGTTTATTCCTGCCTTTATTTCAGCAGCTTGTTGTTCAATTGTCTTTTCCATGAAATTATCCCTCGCCTGTTGTTTAGTAATATACTGTTGCCAATACTACTATTAAAATATGGAAATTGGTGTTAAGCTTTTATGACAATTAAATTACAATGAGAATTATAATTTAATTCAGTATGTTACCTATTGGAATATTGAAGCCATGAAGCAGCTCATCAGCACTCATGCGTTTTTTGTTGGGGCGTTGCAGGATAAGCGGTCGTAAAATACCATTTCTGCATGCTATCCCGAGCCTATCATCAATAATTGTGCCAGCATTTGCGGTTGTTGTGGTTTTTTCAATTGTTGCATCAAATATTTTTATTATCTCATTGTTATAGCTGAAACATGCGCCGGGTGCTGGTGATAACCCAAGAATCTGCTGGTATATTTCTTCTGCGGGTTTCTGCCAATTAATCAGGCAGTCTTCCTTAGTTATTTTCTTGGCGTAGGTAACGCCAATTTCCGATTGTTTTTGTGGTTTTATTGTATTTATTTTATCCAACACTTTAAGAACCAATGGTGTCGCCTTTTGTGCAATTTCATCATGCAATTTTCCGGCATTGGTTCCTTCCGGAATATCTATATTCTCGCTAAGCAAAATATCGCCAGTATCTAGCCCTTCATCCATTTTCATTATTATTATCGCGGTTTTTCTATCGCCCGCCATAATGGTTCGTTGAATGGGAGCAGCACCTCGCCAGCGTGGAAGCAGAGATGGATGAACGTTGATGCAGCCATGCGGATAGGCTTCTAAAATAGCTTTTGGAAGTAATAAACCATAGGCAATTACTACGGCAATATCAGCTTTATGGGCGGCGAATTTGCTTTGTTCTTCGACAGATTTAAGGCTTGCTGGCGTGTAAACTGGCAAATTATGTTCCAACGCGAACTGATGAATCGGCGACGGAGTTTCCTTTTGTCCGCGTCCGGACGGGCGTGGAGGTTGGGTGTATACTGCTATAATCTTATGCTTACTTGATTGAATAGCCTCAATAACAGGCAACGCAAACGTTGGCGTTCCCATAAATACTATAGATAACGGATGACTTATGACGGATGACAAATTCTCTGCTTTTTCGTTATCTGCCATCTGTCATCCGTTATCCACTAGCCGTGGTTGCAATTCTCATCGTGCACATGATGGTGGTCATGATCATGGTCGAATGCACCGGCTTTTTTCATCTTTGTCAGTCTTCTGGTTATCATGTCACGCTTAACCGGTGAAATATGGTCAACAAATGTTATGCCATTTAAGTGATCAATTTCGTGCTGTATGCAGGTGGCAAGCAAGCCATCAAAACTTTCTTCGCGGTCTTTGCCATCTAAATCAGTAAATTTCACGCGGATGGATGATGGGCGGATAATATCAGCAAACTGATCAGGAAATGAAAGACAACCTTCCTTGTAGGACTGCTCGTCACCGGAATCATTTAATATTTGCGGGTTTATTAAAATATGTTGTTTGCCAATCACCAAATCTTCATCGGCTCCTTCCTCTTCGGCATAACGTGAGCCATTCCACTCAACATCCGCAACCAGAACACGTTTATGGATACCAATTTGCACGGCGGCAAGACCTATGCCACGTTCGTAATACATGGTTTCAAACATATCACGCACCAGTTCACGGATGGAATCATCAATGGTTTCGACAATAAAAGATTTGGTTTTAAGCCGTGGATCCGGCGCGATTATTATAGAGCGAATGGTCATAGTTTTTGTCCAATTAGTTAATTCTTTCTTGTTTTAATTATATCATTTAAATAAACTGGGTCTCGATGAGCATGAGAAAC
>JBEBHV010000168.1:0-4651 GCA_040080715.1 Rickettsiales bacterium
AATTAACTATAAAAATCTGGTATTAGATACATAGTATATTAAAAGTAAGCTCCCTTGACTGACTGAGCAGGTATGCTATTCCTTACGGCTTCCAATCAGCATCAGGGGAATTTATGGCTCGGCGGTATAGTACGAAATCAATAGTTATAACAATCGCCGTTATTGTATCAGCCTATTATGGATATGGATATTTTTTCGGACATGGCGCAGGTGATCAGATGGGCGGCGCGCCTCCGGTAAGCGTTGCTGAAGTCATTGAAAAAGAAGTGCGTGGCTGGAATGAATTTTCCGGCAAGCTGGTAGCGGTTGATCAAGTGGAAATCCGTCCGCGCGTTTCCGGTACTATAGAATCCGTACATTTCGTTGATGGTGCGATGGTGAACAAAGGAGATTTACTATTTGTAATAGACCCGCGCCCTTATCAGGCAGCGTTTGAATCTGCCAATGCGCTATGGGTACTGGCAGAAGAGGATTTAAAGAGGGCGCAGGCCTTGCTAAGTTCAAAATCAGTGCCACAACGTGATTATGATCAACGCAAGAATGCCGCAGAGATTGCAAAAGCAAACTACACCAAAGCAAAACTTGATTTGGAATATACCACAATTCGCTCTCCGATTTCCGGGCGCGCCAGCCGTGCTGAGATTACTGTTGGAAACTTAGTAGAATCAGGTACTGGACAATCACCGCTCCTGACAACCATCGTTTCCAGCTCACCGATTTATGCTGATTTTGAAATAGATGAAACAACTTTTCTTAAATATGCTGGTGCCGGCGTAACCAATAATCAATCAGCGGCCAAAATTCCGGTCACCCTTTCCGTTGATAAACTTACTCGCGAAGGGCATGTTGCATCATTTGATAATAAGGTAAACAATACTTCCGGCACGGTTCGGGTGCGCGCTATTTTTGACAATGCGGACGGAGCATTGGTAACTGGTTTATTCGCCCGCATTAAAATTGGTAATCCGGAATCTAAAAAATCCATATTAATAACTGAAAGAGCGATTGGCACTGACCAGAATAAAAAATTTGTGCTGGTAGTTAACGGAGAAAATAAAACAGAGAGTCGCAGTATTAAGCTTGGCGGAGTAGCTGATGGAATGCGGGTTGTAGAAGAAGGATTAAAACCTGGTGAAAAAATTATAGTTAACGGTCTGCAACGGGTAATGATGCCTAACCAACCGGTAACTCCAGAAATCGTGACTATGGACGGAGCGGGGGCACCCCCTGAACCACAGCCAGCTCCTAAGGAATAGTCATGAACATCTCACGTTTTTTTATTGATCGTCCGATTTTTGCAGCCGTATTATCTCTGCTTATTTTCCTTGCTGGTTTGTTATCGCTTTTTAAAATGCCGATTTCCGAATATCCGGAAGTTGTTCCTCCATCGGTGGTGGTGCGCGCAACATATCCTGGAGCAAATCCCAAAGTAATAGCTGAAACCGTTGCTGCGCCGCTTGAAGAACAGATCAACGGCGTTGAAAACATGATTTATATGTTTTCGCAAGGCACATCAGACGGGCAGATGAATCTGACTATTACTTTCAAAATTGGCACTGACCCTGACAAAGCCCAACAACTTGTACAAAACCGTGTTAATCAGGCATTACCGCGTTTACCCGATATTGTTCGCCAATTTGGTGTTACTACCCTTAAAAGTTCATCTGACCTTACCATGGTGGTGCATATATTATCGCCCAATAAACGCTACGACGAATTATATCTGAGTAATTACACCACTCTGAATATCAAAGACCGTATCCAGCGTTTATCTGGAATTGGGCAGACGGAAATATTCGGAGGCAGTGACTATGCGATGCGCTTGTGGTTAGATCCAGATAAAATCGCGGCGCGTAATTTAAGCGCGCAGGATGTGGTTGATGCAATCCGCGAACAGAATCTACAAGTGGCCGCAGGTGTTATCGGAGCATCACCATCACAACCTGGCGTTGATTTGCAGCTTAATATCAACACTCAAGGTCGTCTGCAGAATGAGCAGGAATTTGGCAATATTATAATTAAAACAGATAAAAATGGCTCCATAACCCGCCTGCGTGATGTGGCGAGAATTGAACTAGGTTCCGCGCAATATGCCCTGCGTTCTTTGCTGGATAACAAGCCAGCTGTGGCACTTGCGGTTTTTCAAGCACCAGGTTCAAATGCGCTGGATATTTCCGATAATGTACGCGCAACTATGGAAGAGCTTAAAAAAGATTTTCCTGAAGATGTTGATTATACGATTGTATACGACCCCACATCTTTTGTTCGCGACTCAATTAAAGCAGTGATTAGTACATTGCTGGAAGCCGTGGCTCTTGTAGTTCTTGTGGTTATTTTATTTTTGCAAACATGGCGGGCTTCAATTATTCCTTTGCTTGCAGTGCCTGTATCAATCGTTGGAACTTTTGCGTTTCTATTGTTGATGGGATTTTCCATTAATGCGCTCACCTTGTTTGGTCTGGTTCTGGCAATCGGTATTGTAGTCGATGACGCAATCGTTGTGGTGGAAAATGTTGAGCGTAATATTGAATCTGGCTTATCGCCGAAAGATGCTACATATCAAGCGATGCGTGAAGTTAGTGGGCCAATTATCGCCATCGCCCTTTCACTTATTGCAGTGTTTGTGCCGATAGCTTTTATCAGTGGTTTGACTGGGGAATTTTATCGTCAGTTCGCACTTACCATTGCTATTTCAACAGTTATTTCAGCGTTTAATTCCCTCACACTTTCGCCAGCAATGGCAGCTATATTACTCAAAAGCCATGATGAGCCCGCAGATGCTTTAACAAGATTCATGGAAAATAAATTTGGTTGGTTCTTTGCCGGATTCAACCGCATATTTAAAACCAGTTCAGAAAATTATTCAAAGCGCGTTGTAAAAGTTCTGGGACATAAAAAAAGAGCTTTTATAATTTACCTTATGTTGATTGGACTCACCACCTTTGGCTTCTATCATGTTCCAACCGGCTATATTCCAGCACAGGACAAACAATATTTAATAGGCTTTGCTCAATTGCCTGACGGCTCTTCGTTAGATAGAACCGAAAAGGTTATCCGGCGTATGTCGGAAATATCTATGAAAAATGCCGGTGTAGAGCATGCTGTAGCTTTTCCGGGATTATCAATTAATGGTTTTACCGCCAGTTCCAGTGCTGGGATTGTATTTTTACCGCTTAAATCTTTCGATGAGCGTAAATCACCGGAGCTTTCCGCAGATGGAATAGCCCAAGCTGTCAATATGCAGTTCGGCGAAATTAAAGATGCATTTGTTATGGTGCTGCCACCACCACCGATTATCGGTCTTGGAACATCCGGTGGATTCAAACTGCAATTGCAGGATCGCAGTGACATGGGTGATGAAGCTCTTTCTGGAATTAAGGATGCTATTTTAGGGCAGGCTTACCAAACTCCACAGCTTGACCCACATCAGACCTATAGCGGATTTCAAATAAACGTTCCGCAGCTTCTGGTAGATTTGGATAGAACTAAAGCAAAGCAGCTTGGGTTATCTATTACAGATATTTTTAACACCATGCAGATTTATCTGGGTTCGCTTTATATCAATGATTTTAACAAATTTGGTCGCATTTATCAGGTAATCGCGCAGGCAGATTCCCCGTTTCGTTCCCGTCCTGAAGATATTACCAAACTCAAAGTTCGTAATCTGGCAGGTGAAATGGTGCCACTTGGCAGCGTGCTTTCGGTAAAGCAGAGCTACGGCCCGGAACGCGCTATGCGTTACAATTCCTACCGTACAGCTGATATTAATAGTGGTCCGGCTCATGGTTTTTCAACAGGAGAGGCGCAGGAAGCAATAGAACAAATCATTCGTAAGACTATTCCCAAAGGCATGACCTATGAATGGACAGAATTAAGTTATCAACAAATTCTGGCTGGAAATACTGCGATGTTTGTTTTTCCATTATGCGTTTTGCTTGTGTTCCTGGTTCTCGCGGCACAATATGAAAGCCTGATTTTACCGCTGGCAGTTATTCTCATTGTTCCGATGTGTATGTTGTGTGCGATTGCTGGAGTCTGGTTGGTGGGTGGAGATAATAACATCTTTACCCAGATAGGGCTTATGGTTCTAGTCGGGCTTGCCTGTAAGAATGCTATTTTGATAGTTGAGTTCGCCCGAGAATTGGAACTTAACGGCAGCACACCATTTGAAGCGGCAGTAGAGGCAACAAAAATGCGTCTGCGTCCGATTCTTATGACCTCATTTGCTTTTATCATGGGCGTTGTACCATTAGTTCTTGCCAGCGGGGCAGGGGCAGAAATGCGCTATGCTATGGGGATTGCCGTATTCTCCGGGATGCTTGGAGTAACTTTCTTTGGTTTGTACCTTACACCGGTGTTTTATGTGGGGCTGCGTAATATGGCAGGGAACAAACTGCATTCAGCACATGAATCCGCTATTCATTCACATGCACCTGCGCGCCACCCTAAGGTTTAAGCTCGGCTTCTTGATGGAGGTCTTCTAGGAGTTGGAGGCGGAGATTTGGCATCGTCGTCTAAAAACATACCAACTACTTCACTTATAAGATAACCGGCTACAAAAACAACAGCACCTATAGCTACCATTGTCATATCGCCTAATACTTCAGGAATACCTAATTTATTTCTTTTATAATGTGGTTCAGAATTAGTT
>JBEBHV010000015.1:0-19424 GCA_040080715.1 Rickettsiales bacterium
ACAAAGGAGTTGCAGTTATGCCTAAAAACACCAGCCTCACGCTTGGAGAACATTTTAATGACTTCATCGCCACTCAATTACAAGACGGACGCTATGGTTCTGCCAGTGAAGTTGTCAGACAAGCATTGCGTTTACTGGAAGAACGGGAACAGAAACTAGCGGCTTTGCGTCTCGCTCTCATTGAAGGTGAAAACAGTGGCAAGCCGAAAAAACTAAATATGAAAAATATCATCCTTAAAGCTAACCGCCGCGCTGGTCTGGATGTTTGACATTATTATACAGCCCCGCGCGGAAATGGACCTTGATGATATTTGGCAATTTACTTTTGAAAGGTGGGATGCAACTCAAGCCAACACATATCTTGAACAGCTGGATTTAGGGTTTCAACAACTTGCTAAAAATCCTAAACTTGGCAAACCCTGTGACGACATCCGCGCAGGCTATCGTTCATTACACATGAATCGTCATATAGCCTTTTACCGTCTTCAAGCCCGTCAGGTTATTATCGTTCGCGTGCTTCATGAACGTATGGACATTTGGCAGCATTTTGAGGATTAGCGAAGTAGGCTGTGTGTACATTCACTACTATGTCTTGCTGCAAACATGGTTTTCTGCGCTTCCGCTACGCACGTACTACAAAATCCGCATGCGGGATTTTGTGTTATTAAAAAACAAATCCCACTTGTGGATTTGTTATGTACGCTTGCGTTGCGGTTCTCGAAAAACCATGTATTGGCTACGCCGCCCTTCGGGTCGCTTTCGACCTAGCGTGAATGTCAACACAGCCTAAGTAAGATAAAAATTATTATATTTTATCTGGCAGATTGAATATCTCGGTTACGGCGGTTATGCCTTCAAAGCCTTGAACGGAGAGTTTTCCGGTTGCTGCGTCAGCAATCAGGCACAGGCGGGTGAACGGGTTCAGGATAGGTGCGGTGAGCCATGAAAAATTAGAATTTATTTCATGTCCCTGCAGGCGATTTGCCTGTTGCCAACGACCTTCGCTATTGAAAAACGGGCGGGCGCGGAATTTATATGGTTTCTTATCCTTTTCCATTTCGTTTTGAAACTGGTTACTGGCAACCACTTGCTGATCAGCTCCGATTTCACGGATTTCCGCCGAATCTTCCGTGCGTTCTATCACGCAGCCTTCACTGTATTTAAGCCCGGTGAGTATAAAAATGGCGGGAACGGCAATAGGAGTTTTTGCCAGCATTTCCTTCGCCGAATTATAATCAGCAGCTTGCTCAAAAACCTGCCTCAGCAAATGGGCTGGTGGCAGGCCGGTTTGCGACTGTGCCTCTTTACGATTTTTGAACCAATCGGCAATCATGTTCCTGCTATAGCGACGCATTGGTGCGAGGTTTAAGGCAGCACTGAAACGCCCAGGTGCCATGGCGTTGAATATGCCGGAAATGCCCGGCCAGGTTACGTTGTAAAAATCACCGGCTTTGCCTTCCTGCAAAACTACCATGACATGCTTGCCGAGCTTGGGAAAAGGCCAGTCAAGAACTCGCATCAGGCTGACATTTTCATCGTTGCTATATGCGCCACTGGTGCAGCCCCATTCATAGGACAGGTTGAGTGAATATATGCCACGGATGCCAAGGATGCTGTCGAATGATTCGATTTCATGCAGGAAAGGGTTGCGCGTTCCCGTCAGCCATGCGTGCGATTTTTTATCAGCAAAGGGCAGGATGAGACTGCTTGCCAGATGCGAAAAATAGCCATAGCTTTTGCGAGCTGCGAACACCAGTGTTTTTGCCGTGTCCGGATAGGCGCGCAGCAGGTCAATTGGCGTTTTCCCGCGCAGGTCAATGAAGGGAATCGTGGTTTTTATCATGGTAGATGATTAGATAATAAGATTATTGGATGATTAGAATATTTCCAAGTTATAATATTCGATTCCTTTTTGAAAGAAAATATTGTAAATCCATTCGTCTTATTCTCTTTTTATCTAAAAGGTTTTCCATGCCAGAAAATAATATAAAACCAAATAAACCAACACGCGAGCAGGCGGAAGAGGCAGTGCGGGTTTTGCTGCGCTGGGCGGGGGATGACCCAGCGCGTGAGGGTTTGCTGGATACGCCGAAGCGGGTGGTGAAATCGTATGAGGAACTGTTTAGCGGGTATGAAACTGACCCGCGTGAGGTGCTGAACCGCACTTTTAAAGAAGTTGATGGCTATGATGAAATGGTGGTGCTGCGCGATATAAATTTTAATTCGCACTGCGAACATCACATGGTGCCGTTTACCGGCAAGGCGCATGTGGCTTATTTGCCGGGTTGTAAAGTTATTGGTCTTAGCAAGCTGGCGCGACTCGTTGATATGTATGCCAATCGTTTGCAGATTCAGGAAAAGCTAACCTCGCAAATTGCCAATACGCTCAATGATATTTTGCAGCCAAAGGGGGTTGCTGTTGTAATTGAAGCGACGCATATGTGCATGACGATGCGTGGTGTGCGTAAGCACGGAACGGTGATGCAGACTAGCAAACTGCTTGGGTTGTTTAAGAGCGACCCGCGCACGCGTCAGGAATTTTTTAGTTTACTTAAGAGCTAGTGAATAGTGGACAGTGGTTGGTGATTGGTGTAATCCAAATTAATCACAAACCACTAATCACCAACTACTAATCACCATGTACAGCCAGACTACGAGAAATATTAAAGTTACAGTTTGCCCGGCTTATCTTGATGCACAATCAGATCCGGAGGCGCGTCACTATGTCTGGGCTTATTCTGTCCAGCTTGATAATATCGGTGAAGAAAAAGTGCAGCTGCTTAATCGTCGCTGGCATATCACTGACGCGACAGGAGCGGTGCAGGAAGTGCGCGGGACAGGGGTGATTGGTGAGCAGCCGGTTCTGGAGCCGGGTGATACGTTCCGTTATACCAGCGGGGCGGCGTTGCGTACCACTTCCGGAATAATGACCGGCGAATATGAAATGGAAACGGAATTTAAAGAACGTTTCCTGATTAAGATACCAGTATTTTCGCTGGATAGCCCGGAACAGATGAAAAGACCTAATTAGAAGGCGAGAATAATGAGAAGTCGAGAAATCGAGAAGGCGAGAATAATGAGAAGGCGAGAATAATTATTTTCTAGACTTCTTGTCTTCTAACCATCTAGACTTCTAAAATTATGACCTCACAACTTCGTGCAAAACTGGTTTCTGAATTTGTCTGCACTACGGACAAATGTCCGGACACGTGCTGCAAGCACTGGTCGATGCAGATGGACTTAGTGACTTATGAGAAATATAAGAAAGATGCGCCGGAGTTACTTGATGCTGTTGAATCTGATGGTGATGTTGGTTACATCATGCGTAAAGATCCACAGAGCAGTTACTGCGTGAAATTTGATGGTGGGAAATGTGGTGTCCATATTAAATATGGCGAAGATTTTTTAGGTGATGCCTGCTATTCCTATCCGCGCATTACACGGGCTGCGGGTGAGGTGAATGTCATAACTGCTACTATGTCATGTCCGGAAATTGCAAGGATCGCGCTCTATGGCGAAAATCCATTTGCTATTGAAGAGGTGGCTCCTTCGCGCGTGCCGCAGGAAATAAAAAATATTCTGGCAGATGGTTTGTCGCGCGAAGATGCGCTGAATATCCATAAATTATTTATCGCTGCTACGGAAGATGAAGCGACAAGTGCCGAACAGATTTTTGCGCGTATCAGCAGCGCATCACGTTCGTTGACAAGGATAGAAAAAAAAGGTTGGCTGGGAGCTGCTTCAATGTATTTACGGCTGGCGGATAGCTCACTTCCCGCACCGGAAAAAAATATCAATGATCCGTTCAATTTATTGCATTCATTATGTGGGTTGGTAGTTGCTTCCAAAAAAAATATACCACCGCGTTTGCAGCAAACTATTTCAGAAATGGAAAATGCCCTGCGCGTTAAACTCGATTGGCAGAATGTTTTAATTAATGCCGATGAAAAAAGCGTCGCAGCTTATGAAGATCTGCAAAAACTATGGCAAAATGAAATGCGCGAGGCTTATACACCACTTTTAAAGCGGTGGCTGGGCGCGCAAATCTCCGCCTCATTATATCCTTTTGCCGGGCTGGGCGGGAGTTTGCCGGAGCGTATTACCATTATCGGAGTACGGCTGGCAATTTTAAAGCTTGCATTAATATCAACATATAGTATCAATGATGGAAAGTTACATCAAGATGATGTGATTAGAGTGGTTCAGAGCCTGTCGCGCTTCTTAGAGCATCTGGCTGACCCGAGCTTTTCTTTGCGGATATATGAAGAAACCGGCTGGAATAAGGAAAACCGCCTGCTTGGTTTGCTTTTCTGATAAAAAAACAAAAAATATCTGCCTCGTTAACCTATTATTAATGATGTTTGTTGATAATGGGTTTATGTGTGGTCAGTTTGGCTGCATGGTTAACCGGAGCAATTAGCTCCTTTATAAACTTTAACGTCCAAGTAGGAGAAAAATCATGGCTAATTCAATTAATACCAATATTTCTGCGTATTTCGCGCAGGCAAATATTGGAGCAGCTTCAGCATCATCTTCATCTTCAGTATCGCGTCTTTCCAGCGGTAACCGTATCGTGAAAGCGTCTGACGACGTAGCTGCTCTTTCAACTGGTACATCACTCAAAACACAGGTATTGGCACTTAGAACTGCTCTTACCAACGCTTCGCAAGGTACATCGCTGCTTCAGGTAGCTGACGGCGCGCTTTCGCAAGTAACAGAAATTCTTCAACGTCAGAAAGCTATTTCACTACAAGCTGGTTCCGGTTCATTAACCGATACTGACCGTGGTTATCTTGATCAGGAATTCCAGGCTCTCTCAACCGAAATAGATCGTCTGACCGGAGCTACAAACTTCAACGGCGTGAAACTTCTTAACGGTTCTCTTTCTACATCTGCTGCTGTTGAGGAAGTTACAACTGCTGCAACTGCTGGCGCACTTAACCTTAACTTTGGTGCTAGCAATATCCTGGTTGGTGAAGTTGTTACCATTAACGGTACTACTCTTACCGCTGTTGCTTCTGGCGCTACCGGCGCGCAGTTCAATATTGGTGCCAGCATATCAGAAACCGTTTCAAACCTTGCTGATCGTTTGAACACTCTTGCTGATGACACTGCTTATAACACTACTCTGGGTGAAGCATTGTTCTCTGCTGGTGGTTCTACTTTAACTGCTACTGCTCGTTCTGGTGGAACGCTTAGTAACACTTTCCGTCTGGATAACACCCCTCCGGCTGCAATTACCGGTATACCTATCGGTGACGTTGATACAACCAACGCTTCTGCGAGTGTTGTTGTTACCATGGCAAACAGCTATACTGTTGGACAGCGTGTAATTATCAATCTTGGTGCAGGTGCTGCTATTGGTGGTATTGCCCATACTGACTTACGTGGTGTTATTACTGCGGCGAACGGTACTTCATTTACCTTTACAGCTCAGGCAACTGCAACTGCTACTGCTGGTAGTGCGACTGTCGCAACTGCGATTCTTGATTCAGCTAACACTTTTGACGAAGCTACAGTTAACGGTGGAAGCCAGGCAAGTTATTTCAACCTGTTTGCAAGTACTACTGGTTTTACCAGTGCTACTACTGCTATCTCTAACGCGACAACTGCTGTTGCTACTCCGTTTAGAGATGGTGATGCATTCACTGCAACTGTGAACGGCACTACTCATACTCTGCACACTTTCGGCACTAATGATACGCTGAAAGGTTTGGTGGATGGTATCAATGCCAGCGCGCAGACCACTGGTTTTTCTGCATCTTTGGTTATGGATAATAACAACCGTTATAACGTTCGTATCAAATATGAAGGCAATGCCGGTAACGTGTTGATAAATGGTGGTACTAACTATCACTCAGCGGCTGCTGCTACCAATTTGCTGACCGGTAACAATATCTCAAGTATTGGTACTAACGGTACTGTTGGTGCTTTCACAGCTTCTTTTACTGGCAGAAGTATGATTTCTACTGGTTACATTGATGTGACTGGTGCTGCTGGTTCAACTGGTATTACCGTTGCGAACTCAACAACAGTTGTTACTGCCGCTGTTGGTGCAACCACTGCTGCGGATCCTTTCGCAATTGGTAACAACCTTACCATTACTATTAACGGTGAGACTAAGACTTTGCATACCTTTACTGCAGCTGATACGTTGAACACTATTATCGCCAGCATCAACTCTAAACAAGCTGATACCGGTGTGTATGCTGCGATTCTTTCCGATGCTGACGGTCTTGGCGCTTACAACATCCGTTTATATACCACTGTTCCTACTCCTGCTACCGACCAGGTTCTGGTAAACGCAGGCGCTAACATTGGTGGTGTTGCATCAAGCACCCTTACCGTTCTTACTACTACTAGTGGTGGACTGTCGCAGGTTACTACTTCTACTGCAAAAGGTGGTTTGGATAACGGTATTGGTAAAGGTAGCACTGCGGTTACCGGTTCTATCGGTGATTCTATCCTGCAGACCCTTGGTACAACCAAAGCTAATGCTTCAATCTTGTTTACTGGTCTTCCAGTTGCCAATGATTACATTACTGTTGGTGCTCAGAGGTTCTTCTTTACTGCTAACACAACCGGAGCTCCAAATGAGATCCTGATTGGTTCTACAGTTCAGGAAACCGTTAACAACGCCGTTTCTGCTATCCATAACTATGTGGCTAATGGACATGCTGTTGGTACGACTGCATATGAGCTTAATCAGCTTAATATTACAGCTACCGAAGATTCTTTGATATTCACTGCTAAAGCTCTTGGCGATGTTAAGACCATCACCGGTGGCAACGCTGTAATATCTCAGAACTTAACCAACGGTGCGCTAGTAGGTGGTACGCTTACCAATGACTCTACCAATTATGGTGTAGATGTTACCGGTATTGCGAATTCCAGCTTCACTGGTGCTATAAGCGGTTTCACAGCTACTTATACCGGAACTCCTGATACTATTAACCTGTCTATTAAAGTTGGTGATTTTACTTACACTGCTAAAAACGTTGACGCAGTAGTTACCAGTGACACCCGTATCCGCCTGTATTCTGATACAGTAGGCGGTAAAAACGGTGGTTACTTTGATATCCAGCTTAAAGCCAATCAGGTGAATTCATTTTCAAGCCAAGGTGCAGCGGATGCTGTTGCATCAAGGTTGGATGGTGCTTTAAGCAGCTTGAATTTCTTGCAAACCCGTAACATCTCTAGTTATACCGGTTCTGGTAGCATAACTTCTGGTGGGTCTGTAATTGGTTCATTGCAGGGTAGCAGCGTATCTGCCCAGTTTAAAGAGTTTGACAATGTAAATCTGTCAGACATAAAAGTAACAGCTCCTTCCGGCAGCAACACCGATGTTAAGATTTCTATTACCATCAACGGTGTTGAGTACTCTACCGCTTCCGGCATTGGAAACACACTTGGTGCTAACCAGACCTATAAGCTGATAAGTGCTGAGGATCCTAACCAGTTTGTAAACTTCAAAACTGGAGCTACTACAATTGATATTGATTCTTCTGAAAAAGCTGCTGCTGTACAGACTGCTCTGAAAGCTGCGTTTGGTGCAACCGCCGGTTCATCTTCGCTGTCCTTCCAGGTGGGTTCTTCTTCAAGTGATACTCTTGAAGTAAGTATCGGTAGCGCTCAGACTTCATCGCTTTATGCTGGTAAAGCATTGAACGTGTTGTCTCAGTCAGCTGCTATTACAGCTGGTGACCAGCTTGATATAGCACTGGCAACAGTGACTTCACTACGTGCATCGGTTGGTGCGCTTCAGTCACGATTCAACTTTGCTGCAGCTAACATCCAGATTGCGGTTCAAAATCAGGATGCTGCTCGTGGTGAACTATTGGATACTGACGTTGCGACAGAATCAACAGCGTTTGCTACTTCGCAGGTTAAGCTACAGGCTGGTATCTCAGTACTAGCTCAGGCTAACCAGCAGTTGCAGAACTTGTTGAAACTGATTCAGTAGTTTATTAATTTAGGAAAGGCTCGGGGTGGTTAACACTCCGAGCCAATCTTAGGAGGTTATATGAACAATTTAGGAATAACATCACCGCCCATTGTAATAAAACCTGTAGTTTCTATGCCAAGTCCGGCGCCCGTGGCTAGTAAGTCCGAGGTGCCTTTTGTGTCAATAGGATCTGGTAGTACCGGCTTTGACGAGCAGGTTGCACAGCAACAAAGGTTCCAGGCGGTTCAGCGCATTTCTCAGAAAATGACTGATCCATATGTGGTAAGTGACAGAACTTTCACTATTTTTAAAGACGCTACCGGACAATACATTACCAGATTCACCAGTTTGCGTGATGGTAAGGTAACTTATATTCCTGAGCCGAATTTGTTCAGGATGGGTGGCGAAAGTGAAAAAGTATCGTTCAATTTGAAGGTTTGATGCAACTGTAAGTTGCTAGTTGTCGGGTGATAAAGGTTCAGGCATAATTTTTGCATAGAATTTGTATAGGGTTTGTTTGGGTTTTGTAAATATAATATTGCAAATTGCTTGGTACTTTAAATTCACGACAGCGTTTAATAAAGCTGGGCTGGGATAGTCGAAAGGAAGTTTTATGGTGAGTCAAATACAGATCGGTAATTTTTTCAAGTTTGGCGGAAAAACTGTATCGAGTGGTGTTGGCGGATCCGGCATTGATACAGAGGCTCTGGTTAAAGGACTAACCGAAGCCAAGGCGATTCCTGCGACGCAATTACAGGATAAAATTGATATAAATGCCAGTAAGGCTACGGCTCTGGGCGAATTTAAAAGCCTGCTTGGTAAACTTAAGGATTCGGTGGCGATTTTGCGTAACCCTCCTGGGGTGGGTAATGCGGCAGATAACGCTTTTAAATATAGAACTGCTGTTATTAGCAGTAATACTGAAGTGTCAGGTTTGGAATATGTGATGGCTACGGCTTCACCTGGTACAGCTTTGCAGTCTTACACGGTAAGCGAAATTACCAGCGTTGCCAAAGCAAGAAAACAATCTACCGGTAACATAAATATTGCCACAGCTAATGATGCTGCGGTTTCAGCCACTCCGGCGGCAGGACAATTTAAAGCCGGAACTTTTACTCTTAAAGGCGAGAGCATTACTCTTACAGCCGGGGAAAGTCTTAATTCTGTAGCTGCTAAATTCAATTCTATATCGGACAAAACCGGCATATCAGCGAGCATAATCAAAGTCGGCAGTGGTGTTTACCAGCTTTCATTTGCCTCTACCAAGACTGGAACTGATGCGGATTTCGATTTTAACAACGTAAGTCCTGCCGGCACTTTGGTTGATGGAACCGGTGTTTTTACGCAGGTTACTATTTCAGATAAACAGCAAGCGTCTAATGCTGTTTTTAAATTCAATGGTGTGTCAATAACCAGGCAGGGCAATACTATAAGCGATTTGGTTGACGGACTTTCTCTGACCATCAAAAAAGATATGTCGGCTGCTCCTCTTACTGAAGTCGGAGTTGCTATTGAGGCGGATCAGAATATAGAGAAAAACAGCATCATCAATTTTGTGAATCTGTATAATGAACTGAAAGTTTTTGCTGCCAAGCAATCAGAGCTTGATGATAATGGTCTTTATAAAGATACGGCAGTGCTTAGTGACAGCGCGCTACTGCGTAATACTATGAGTTCTGTTGGGGGGATATTATCGTCGATAGTTTCTGGTCTTGGCTTAAATGCTCCAAGCAGGCTTGCCGATGTGGGCATTACTTTTATTGATCAGGAAGCAACCACTGATTCACCTTCTGTACGTAATTTGATGAGTGTTGATGATACAAAGCTCAGCACTGCCATAGCCAATGATCCGGATGCTGTACGCAAGATATTTGAATTTGATTTCGTGACCGATAATACTTCTCTACGTATTTTTTCGCGCACTAATGCATTGAAGGCGACAGATTTTGACCTTACTATCACACCAAGTACCTCTACATATAGAGCAACTTATGATGATGGTTCGGGACCTGAAATCGTGGATCTGGATGCTGTTGCGATTAAAAACGCATCTACCGGAGTTATAACCGGTTACACTTTGAAAGGGAAGGTGGGCACGGCGTTTGAAGGGTTGGTTATGGTATATGCCAGCACTGCGGACGGCACTGCAAGTGTTAATGCTACGCAGGGTATCGCCGATAAAATTTTCAACGTTTCTGATGCTGTTCTAAAGAGCAATACTGGTACGCTTGCGGTTGAGCTTAACGCACTCAAAGATTCCGATACACGTTTGAAGGATAATATTGATAGAATAAATGCGCAGGTGGAAGTTTTTCGCCAACAACTGCTTGATAAATTTGCGCGTTTGGAACAAGCTATTTCCAACGTCAATACACTGCTCTCTAGTCTGCAGGCGAATGATGATGCGCGAAATGGTATAAATAGCTAGCAATAAAACAAGGAATAAAAAAGGAATAAAATGGTTGAAAAACAAAAATACCAGGCATATGCCGCTGCCACGCAGACTGTAGCTCCTGTTCGCCAGATTATATTGCTGTATGATGGAATTATCCGCCTTGTGCAGCAGGCAAAAGAAGCCATCAACGAAAAGCGGATTGAAGACCGTTATAACTTGCTTATAAAAGCTTCCGAGCTGGTTGGTGGGTTGCAGGGTTGTCTTGATTTTGACAATGGCGGGGAAATTGCAAAAATCCTTTATAGTTATTATTCGGCAATTGATACGCGTTTATTTGCGATTCACCGCACTAATAGCATAGAAGAATGTGAATCGGTTATTGCTGATTTAAAACAGATGCGTAGTGCGTGGAACGATATTGATCAGGATAGTTCTCGTGCGGGAACACAGGGAGGAAATGTTTCCGAGTTTCCAGTCGCTTCCAGTTCCGGCAATGGTTCGGTTATTCCACCTTCTATCGAGGGGCTGACGCTTTCGGCTTAGTCGGATGACGGATGACGGATGACAAAAGTGGTTACGTCATCCGTAATCCGTCATCCGGTTTGGCACGGTCTTTGCTTAATATTTCAGGTAGATAAAAACCTGAAGTTAAGTGAGGAAATATGCCGGCTTTACAATTTTCTTTAGCAACGCTAAGCGGATTAATTAATGGAAATCAGGTGGATAGCTCGGTTAAGGGTGGCGATGCATCAGGTAAAAAATCTGGTGCTGACCAGTTTTCCTCGCTGCTTGACGTGGTGGGGAATATTGGTGATTCCGGTAATCAGGCGGGCTTTGGCAATAAAAAAGATGAGAAAGACCCGGTGGCTGTGGAAGTTAATGCCGCCCAGCCGTTCCGCGATCCTTTGGACAAAACTATCCAGAAAGTGTTGAGAAATAAAATAGAGAATAAAGAAGCTAATAAAGGTGATGATAAAAATTCTGAGACTTCCACGCGTCCAGTTAAAAATACAAAAAATTATGATCAGAATAATGCGCCGGTAAGAGATAAAGTTGAGAGCAAAACTGTAGGTGATACAGACGCTCCGGCAGATGAATTGACCTCTGAGGAATTGAAGGAAAAAATTGCCAGACATGCGGATAGCTTGAGTGATTTGCTGAATATTATAGCACAACTTCTGGCTGGTGCTGGTGTTGGTGGGCAGGTTCTGACGGTTAATGTTAATTCGCAGGTGAAAATAGATGTGGTCAGTTCTGCGGATAATCTGGCGATTACTGACGCACAGAAAAACGCGGGATTGCCGGAAATATTTGCTGATTTGAAAAATACTCTCGCTCAGCTTCAGCAATTTTTGCAGGCGGCAAATTCTGAAGGAGCAGCGCAGGGTGCAGATGACAATTTGTTGTTGAGTGATGAGCAGAATGCAGCTCTCAGCAAGATTAATGATGCTCTGCAAAATGATTTGAACGCACTCAAGAATTTATTGCCACAAGGATTGAGTGGAGATGATAAAAAACTTGCATCAGCTTTGACACCAATTATTTCCGATGAGCAAGGTGATAGCGATGAACATAAATTATTTGCTCAGGCAGGTGACGTTAAAAAATTATTGGAAGATGATATTGCGCTGATTAAAGAAGCATTGCAGAAATTCCGCAGTGACAGGGCAGGGGAATTTCAACAAGCTGATGTTGGTTCAAAGCTGCCGGTGAAGCCACTTATCACTAGCGCAGCAAATAATAATTCTTTGCTGCCTGAAGCTAATAACAAGCCGGATACAATTATTTCCGCGCCAATTGTGCAGCAGGCGGCGGGTGTTGCCAGCGAGCAGCCGGTTACTTCGCAGCAATTGATGCAGCAGCAAAATAATTCGCTTCTGCCGGTGGCTTCTGCGGTGCAGTCTGCCACAAGTTCAGACAGTAATAGTAATTTTTCGGGTAATTCCGGACAGAATAATAATGCCGGTCAGCAATTTTCGCTGGCTGGATCTGCGCCATCTTCTGCGCGGGCGAATGTTCCAGCAGGAGCTTCACAATTTTCGAGTATGCTTAACCGTGCCGAGCAAGTTCCGGTTAATGATCAGGTGGTGTTCCATGTAAAAACTGCCATCGGTAGTGGCAATAGCAAAATAACTATCCAACTGAATCCAGAAGAATTGGGGAAACTGGATATTACGCTCGATGTGGATTCCAAAGGCAAAACCGGAGTGACTATTACCGCAGATAATAAACAGGCTCTGGATTTGCTGCAACGTGATTCCAGCGGTTTGCAGAAAGCCCTTGCGGATGCCGGGCTTAAAACTGATGCCGGAAGTTTGAGTTTTAATCTGCGTGGCGGTGAAAGAGAAGGGCAGGGGCAGAATCAATATCAGGCTACCAGCCAGTATCAAAAATCGCAGCCGGAAGAATTATTGCCGGAAGAAGTGAATATGGCATCGCTGGCTGCGGTTACGCGCAGCTATACGATTAATGTGCCGGATGGTTTGGATATTAAAATTTAGGGTGTGTCAATCCTGTGGGTGGCGTTAGCCACAGCACAGGATCTTTATGAGTGAACAATGAACAGATCCTGCGCTGACACTATCGTGTCCCGCAGGATGACGGAAAAGGAGAAATTTTATGGTTGCAAGTAGCGTTACTAGCAAAGTTGATAATATTAATAATGCAACGAATAAGAATGCGAGCGAGACTGATAAAGCGGCTGCTAAGGCGCAGACAAATTATCAGGATTTTCTGAAACTGCTTACCACCCAGTTGCAGAACCAGGATCCGACCGCGCCAACTGATACCAACCAGCTCACGCAGCAGATAGCAACGCTTTCGCAGGTGGAGCAGCAGATTAATACCAACAGCAATTTGCAGAAATTAATCAGCCTGTTTAACACGAGTACTTTGAATAGTGTGGTCGGATATATCGGCAAACAGGTGGAAGCAGATGGCGACAAGGGCGTTATGCAGGGAGGCAAGGCGAGCTTTGTTTATGATTTGGAAAAAGAAGCGCAAACTGTTGATTTGACAATATTAGACCCTACCGGAAAAGAAGTCATGAAGGCAAATGGCACGAAAGTTGCAGGACGTAATGAAGTGCTATGGGGCGGAAAAGATGGAGATGGAAAACAGTTAGCGGATGGGACTTATACTATTAAGGTTGTGGCTAAAGATGCTGCCGGAAATGAGGTGAAAGCCAAAACCTCAACAGTTGGGGTGGTATCTTCGATAGACACAAAAGATGGAACAACAGTTTTGACATTAGGTGATGTTGTAGTGGCGTTGGATAAGGTTAAGTCGGTAAGACAGGCTATATAGTAAGTAAAAAAAGCCCTCCCCCCTTGCGGGGGAGGTTTGGGTGGGGGGTGTTCGTAGATACGTAAATCGTAGTTGCGTAATTCGGAAGAAAATACCCCTCACCAAGTTTTTATAACCCACGCTATGCGTGGTAACAAAAACTATCCTCTCCCGCAGGGGGAGAGGAACGCAAGGTGAGAATTTGGTGAAGAATAACAAAAGATCCTGTGCAGCCTTACGGCTCACAGGATGACAGAAGGGGAGAAGTTATGAGTTTATATGGTGCGTTATATTCTGGTGTATCTGGTCTTAAAGGTCAGAGTAACAAGATTGGTATCATTTCCGACAATATTTCCAACGTGAACACGGTTGGTTATAAAGGAAACCGTGGCGGGTTTGAAAGTCTCGTGACTTCTTCTGCCAGCGAATCACAATTCTCACCTGGCGGTGTTATCGGCGCGAACCAACAGCTAGTGAACAAGCAAGGGCTGTTGCAATCTACCGATTCGTCAACTGACATTGCGGTTTCCGGCGATGGTTTCTTCGTGGTAAACCAGCAATCTGACGGGGCGGGGCAGGTATATTATACCCGCGCTGGTTCGTTCACACAGGATGCGACTGGTAACTTCCGTAATGCCGCCGGATTTTTCCTACAGGCATGGCCACTGGATCGTGAAGGACGCTTGCCGGGGGAAACCGGAAATTTAAATACTAACTCCAGCGCGAACCTGACCAGCCTTACTACGGTCAACGTGACTAACCTCACCGGTGTTGCTGCTGCTACTTCGACAGTGTCAATCGGTGCTAACCTGAACTCGGCACAGACGGCATATCCTGGGGCTTCCGGCACTGCTAAACCAGATCCATTCCATACACAGAATAATGGAATTGCTGCGAAGGATATTTTGATTCCTGGTGGCGTGAACAGCCTTACCAGAGGTGATCGTATTACAGTTTCTACCGGTCAGGGACTTAGTTACACTTACCGTTACAGCGGTTTTACTTTCGGACGTGATGTTACTAATGCTGCCTCGGTTGGTGATAATGATCGGGCGGTTATTTCATCGCCGAATACTATAACTTCGGCTGCAGCGGCTATGGCAAATAACCCTGTCGCTACAACTAATACCAGCACCACGGTTACTATAACCAGTACGGCGCATGGTCTGACAACAGGTGATACTGTGACTCTTTCCGGTCTTGCTGCAACTGGCGGTGTTCCAGCCGGAGAGCTTAACGCTACCCATGTTATTACTGTAGTTGATGCCAATACCTTCACGATAACTTCTACTACTGCGGCTACTTCAACTGTTGCTGCCGGCGGTGGTGCAGGTGGTAATAAGACCAACCTGCCGTTTAAAACTACCAATGCCAGTGCCGTGGTTACAGTAAGGCAGGTTGGGCACGGATTGGTTAATAATGAAGTGGTAACTTTGAGCGGTAACACCGGAGCTGTTGGCGGCATTCCGGCAAATGATCTGAATGGTTCTTTCCTGGTTACCGTTATAGATGATAATCATTATAGCATTACGGCAGCATCCACTGCTACCTCGACTACCGGTGGAGGAGCTGGAACTGTGGTCGCCACTACCAGATTGTTTGGTGGCGCGATTATGGATGCCAACAATGCTACAACCAGATTTCTGGCAGACACCGGAACTAGTCCTTTCAGTACTTCGGCACTGAAATTCACTATTACAACTACTGCTACCGGAACTGTGAATTTCAGCTATACCTCAGCGTCACCAAATGCACAGCTTGGACAGTTCAATACACTGAATAATCTTGCTGATGCCATAAATGCGGTAACAGGTCTTTCTGCTCGTGTTTCCGGTGGCAGGCTTTATGTTGGGGCGACCGATGCCAATGCCGCCATTACTTTTGCCAATGGCTCAAGTGTTGGTACTGCTGGTCCTCCGGTGCAGTGGGGTATTGACTGGATAAGAGAGCTTGGTTTATCTAATCTTGGTACCGGATCTGATCGTTTTGCTTCTCTGGAAGGGCTTGCGAATCTTGTCAATAATTCTTCCGGTTTGACCGCGACTATTGAGAGTGCATTGTCAGCATCCAGCGTTAAAATCAACGTTAATAACCCGCTTGATACGATTACATTTGCAGATTTTCCGGTGTTACCTAACGTTACCCTTGGCGCGACACCATTTACCACAACAGCAGGAAGTGGAGTTGTAACCGTCACTTTACCGGCTGCTCCATCGCCATCGTACGTTACCGGTGATGTGGTCGATATGGGAACTCTTGCCGGTGGTCCTTATGACGGAATTGCCGCTGCGAATCTTTCCGGACTGTTTGAGATTACTGTGGTGAATGCCACGACCTTTACCATTGTTGCCAAGAATAATGCGGAAGCAACCGCTGGCGCAACAACTGGTCCTGCCGGTATTTCCATGGTGCAACCACAGAACTACGGAAGTCTTGTGGCAGAACTTGGTATGGTTGACTCATTAAACGGTACTGCCTATTCAGTTGCTGGACCGCAAACGACAGGCGCGATCGGACCGGCTTATGACCCGGGTGATTCTGATAAAAATATTGCTGGTGGTAAGATAACTGCACAATTCAGCCGCCCGATACGAGTTTATGACTCGCTGGGAACGGGACATGATTTGAGTATGAGTTTTATCAAAACTGATATTAATACCTGGGCTGTGGAAGTTTATGCTGCTAATGCAGGTGAAGTGACTTCGCCACTACCTAGCGGTCAGATTGTTACTGGTGCTATTACCTTCAATGGTGACGGTAGTTTGCAGAGTGTTGACAGCGCACTTGTTAATCCGGTTGATATAACCTGGACCAATGGTTCGGTGTCGAGCAGTATTACTTTTAATTGGGGAACTTCCGGTTCACCGTTTGGCACTCCCAACGCTTCTTCAATCGGTAAGACCGATGGGCTTAGTCAGTTTAATAGTGCTTATCGTGTGAATTTTGTGAACCAGAACGGTGCGCCAGTGGGTGACTTGACCAGTGTGGCTATTACCGAAGAAGGTTTTGTGGTTGCCAGTTACAGTAACGGGCAGACGCAGAATCTGTTTAAAATTCCGCTTGCTGATTTTGCTAACCCTAACCAGCTCGCAACTTCATCGGGTAACGTGTTTTTACAATCCGCGCAATCAGGTGAGGTGAATTTGCGGCAATCGGGAAGCAGTGGTGTTGGTAAAATTGCTTCATCATCGCTTGAACAATCCAACGTGGAACTCGCGGATCAGTTGACTGATATGATTGTCGCGCAACGCGCATATCAGGCTAATACCAAGGTGATTTCAACAACAGATCAATTACTTAGTCAGTTGAATGATATATTAAGGTAGTAAGAAATAGGGATGGGGGATGAGTGGTGAGGGAAGAAAACAGCTCTCGTCCCTCGTCCCTCTTCACGTATAGAATATTAATATTAGTGATTTAATTGTAAATTCTTAGTTTATTTGCCTTGACATATATGGAAGTATTGCCTATTTAGAGGGAGGGGGGATTTTTGTATTAATATACTACATGTTGGTGGGTGAACTTTCAAATCAAGCAATATGTGGTGTTTTGCAAAAATCTGTTTAAATAAGTGTATTTTGTGCTAGATATTTTGTAATCTAGTTTTTCTTTAAATAATTTTAGAGAGTCTGAAATGAAAAAGCTAAATCTTACATCAAGAAGACTAAATGCTTCTATAAGTGCGCCAAGAAAATCAATGGATAGTGATATGATGGCGACTAACACGATGCTTGATTCACGTTACCTGCGCCAGTCATCTTCGTTGATTCAGGATGCACTGCAAAAAGGGTTTGACGTTTTGCAGCTTGCTAACGGTGATATTGTGACTACCGGAACTAAAACTGTGGTTCATCAATATGTATGGGACAATGCTAAAGGCAAACTGGTGAAAACCAAGCCTGATAGTCGCAAGTCAAAGCATGCCTCAGAAGATGAATATTCTTCCAGTGTTGAAGAAAGCGAAGAAGCTTAGCTCGTAGATAGCGTAATACGTAATTACGTAGCTACGTATTACGCATTTGTTTATATTCCTCCGGTGTCAAAGTTTTCATAACGGTCAGGGCGTGGATTTTTTTCATTTCCTCTGCTAAGGCTTTGTGCATACTGCGCGAACGCTCAATACGTGATAATCCTTTAAAATAATCAGAAACAATAATTATCCCGATATGGGTTTCGCTGCTGCCTTCGGGTGCGCCCGCATGTCCTTTATGCTTATAGCTTTCATCGAATATTTCGAGGTGGGTTGGCGCGAAAGCGGTAATAAGTTTTTCTTTTATCTGGTTCTGGATTATCATGTTGGCTCTATTAGTCATCCTGCGGGACACGTAGTGTCAGCGCAGGATCTCAGTATAGTTATAAACAGATCCTGTGCAAATGCTACGCATTTCACAGGATGACACTAATATTTCTCCCGTCCGGCGGCAAGAGCGGCGATGGAAGCGATTATGCCATAGGCACGAAAATCACAATTATTTACCTTGTGCCAAGTGCCATTTTCAGATTCGCTTTCATCACACATACCGGAGAAATGCATTCCCGTAGCATTCAAATTGCCTAGATTATCGCGCAAATTGTTCACGCGGTACATACCGCCAACCGCTACACCGTCTATCATATAAACCATCGGTTCAGCCGGAGCATTTTCTACAGTGTCTATGGTTGGAATGCCTTCCTGAATAATAACTTCGCTCACTATTGTACCTTCTTTTATAACCTGCATTTGATTACGTTTCTTTTTATTTAATTCCATAACTTCATCTGGCGATTTTACTGTTATTATTCCCATACCGTAAGTTCCGGCATCAGCTTTTATATAAACATATGGCTCTTGGGAAATGCCATATTCTGAATGTTTTTTTTGAGAAAATGTTATTATTTCATCAATGGATTTTGCCAGGCATTCTAAAGAATTCTTATCATTAAAATCTACCATTCCGCATTTATGGGATTGAGCATCCAGCAACCATGGATCGATAGAAAATTTTTGGGAAAAATTTTCGATTAGTTTTTTATACTCGGCAAAATGAACGCTTTTACGCCGTTTAAACCAACCCATATGAAGCGGTGGAATTATCGGTTGGATGATGTTCTGGAGAATCTGCTGAAGACCAGAGGTCATATCGTTATTCATTATAATAATGTCGGGAATAAATCCGTTTTCAAGAGATAGTTTGTTTTGTATTTTTACCAGCGGATATTGCTGTATTTCCGCGCCGGAAGCTGAGGTTAGATGCAGAATTTCACCGGCAGGTGTGATAAGGTTGCCGATTTTTGTTTCCATACCAGCATTTGCAAATAATGACTGCAGAACATAGAGATTCTCAAGGTAAAAAAGATTGCGGGTGTGGTTCTCAGGAATTATCAGCACGCGTTTCGCTTGCGGATAATTTTCCTGGAAAAAATGTTTGATGTGGTTGCTGGTACGCTCTCGTGCTACCGGCGATAAATTGTTAAATCCAGCAGGAAAAACGTTGGTGTCCACCGGCGCAAGGCGCAGACCGCTATGACGCAAATCAACAGAATTGTAAAAAAGAGGTGGAGATTCAGCGCGCAATTCCGCCAGCCATTTTTCAACTTCATCACCTCTGGTATCATAAATATTTTTCAGTGTGTCTATAATTGGTGATGTCATGTATTCTTTCCGATAAAATGCGGTTTTTGATCCCAGTCGCCGAGTTTTGCTTGAACGCAGGCGAGATTTGTCTTATTGTTGTTTTCCGATATATTCCCTCAGCGCGTTATTTATACTAGTTTGATAGCCGCTATCTTCAGACATGTTTTCTTTGAACCATGCAATTA
>JBEBHV010000169.1:0-4590 GCA_040080715.1 Rickettsiales bacterium
CTGCATCTTTCCTCCATCAAAACAGTTGGTTACTGTCTCTAGGGGATAACAAGCTGGCAGCTGCAATCAATAGTCTTTTTGATGGAAATACAGGTGGTTGCTAAGCGAGCGCTTTCTTCAGCTTCTCGTATTGCTCGGCGTGCTTGCTTGGATTCTGTGCGATGAATTTTTGCAGATTGAGCAGTTTCCATTTTACGGCAGGCATTTCGGCGAGCGTGGCAACGGCGAACAATGACCAATCAGGATTCCCTGTTTTGAAGCTCAATAAAAACTGTCGATCCTGCTTCGTGAGATGCGCGTGAATTTCTTTGACCAACCGCTTCCTGGTTGTCTCAAAATCATCATATGTGAATGGCGATAAGGACATTCCCGCGAACTGTTTTTCAAATGCCGACCGTTGATCTTGAAACTGCGGGTCGATCATTTCGTGAATGGGACGGTTGCCGCTTAAGAGCAAGGCGATAAATCCCTGCCTTATGGAATCGCTGAATCCTTCATTTTCCAGAAGATGATACACGTCAAAAAGATCACGCGGGTGCTGGCGATCAAGGGCTGCACATATTTTCCCGCCATATAGCTCCGCATTGGATACAACCGCTATGGCAGCAAATTTGTTGAACTCACTCTGCACAGTATCGCTGATTTGCATCATGCGTGTGGGAAATAATGTTCCGCGTATGGTGGTGTTGACCTCGATTTTGATTTGCGCCACGCCCAATTTACAGGTGAGCTTTGCCTCGCTACCGTCCGATTGTTGGATGATCTCGGCACTAATGCCAGAATTACCGGCACTGACCGCCTGCTTTATTCTGCCCAGCGCCTCAGAGATGCGTTTCAGTGCCACATCACGCGGCTCAAACCCGACATAGGTGAGGTCAATATCAACCGACAAACGCGGCATATCGCGCACGAAAAGATTGATGGCGGTTCCACCTTTGAGGGCAAAATCCGCTTCTTTTGCGACATACGGCAACACACTTAAAAGTAGACTCACCTGTGCGCGATAGATGGGGTCGATGATCATTCAGCCAGCTCCTTCGGCACCGTTATCTTATATTTCGACACATATGCACCATCTTTGGCAAGACTACGCACGCCAGAACCTAGATTAACTTTGCCGACATTCAAATACTGTACCCATTGATGTCCTGCTTTTTCCGCCATGAATAGGAAAAGGCGTTTCGCTTTGATGGACGTGCATGCCTCCAACAATTGCTGCACCAGCTTGGGGCGCAAATTGTTTAAGCCTTCCATGATTTGGTAGCACTCAACCAGATCAAAGGATTCGGGTGCCAGGTAGAGACATTCAAGCATTGCTCGCTCTGCCGATGAAACCTTGAAGGTAAAGTCGCGCTCTTTTTCGTCCAACAAACCTAGATCCTCTGGCAGCACGTTGGTTTTCGTATACAGGATGGAGGCCTGCCAGTCATACGCCTTAAACCAGCGCGGCAAATGTGCCTGAGGCGGAGAAAAGAGAAACACGGTTGGTCGCCCCATCTGTAGGTAATGCGATTGTCCTTGCAATGCGAGCGCAGTCCTTGCCCCAACATGTATTGGCAATCCCGCCTGCGTTTGCAGCGTATGCACTGCACCCTTCCATGTAATCGTATCGCTTGGCCGCTTGAACGCACCGGAACCTACCGATTCCAGCCAGCCTGCTTTGCGGTAGTATGTCTGCAAGCTGCGCGATATGTGCTCTTGCTCCTCTAGCCAAGAGGCAAGGCAGACGGTTCCAGGCTGGTAATGCTCCAGAAAATGCTTTAACTTTTGTTCTATATTATTAGCCATACTACGAATATATCACATAATATAAAGTGATACAAGGTAGAAAATGGTGGCATAAAATAGGAATAAACGATAAATTACAGCCACTAATGCAATTTAATCCTAAGCGGCCTGCACAGCCCTAGGCATTTCATCCCAGGTGCGGCCATTGAGAGTACGGCCAGTGAGCTTTTTGTTCTTACCGCCCCACTGCTTAAAGAAGAATGGAACGTCTGCTTCTTGGCATTGTTCCTGAATATCTAGCACCCATTCTAACTTCATTGGTCGTGCCTTGAAGCCCGATTCACCGCCGACAATCACCCAGTCGATTTTTTTTAGGTTCATATTTGGCAATGCGCTAAGCAATGGCTCCAAGGAGAGAAATTTAATTTTAGCCGATGTCTTACGCAGCATATCGATGCGATCCATATAGTCGGCGTTTTCAACGCTGGTTCCCATCCAGATGTTAGGTGTCCAGTTCAGTTTCTTATTCAGTTCCAGCACACGCTCTGGGCGCTTGGTGAGCACCTGAAATTGATGCCAGTACGCCTTATTCATGGTTTTGAAAACGGCAATGATAAATTCATCCGGCACGTCTTTGTGGAACAAGTCGCTCATAGAATTGACAAAAATAACGGATGGTTTCTTCCACTCCAGCGGCTTATCCAGCATGTGCGGATGCAGCGTTAGCTTGAAACCATTGCGATAATTCTCAACGCCCATCGATTGCAGTCGCGCAGCAAATTTCTCAGCGTAGCAGAATTTGCAGCCAGGACTCACCTTCGTGCAACCCGTCACCGGATTCCATGTTTGTTCTGTCCATTCTATTGACGACTGCGCCATTAATTCCCTGCCTTGGTGATTATCATGCCATCACCGAGCACACCTTTTTGAGGACTCCGCTTTTTACCAAGCGGCGGCGATATGGTGATCTTGCCTTCGGCCTCTAACTCAAGCAATGCATCCTTGTGATTTTTCTGAGTATACGGGTTTTCAATCGAATTTTGAACAGAAGAATTATGAAATTTGATGATGTCTTGTACGTTGATGCCGTTTGTTTTGATGTTTTGTAAAAGCCAGCTTTTCAGGTTTGCGAGCGTCTTCTGCGTATTCCCGGTGGGTAATAGAGATGCCTGAGGATTGTTTTTGTCCATGTCGGAGTAATAATAAGACGGCACGGTTTTAGGATCAAAATCCGCACTTTTCTTGGCCATCACTTCTTTCATTTTTTCAAACGCCAGCGGATGCCTGGACAAAAAGATCAAGTGATGGCTGGTTGCGTCCTTATTATCGCGCTTAAACCAGAACGGTATTACATAAGGAATACCAGCCTTTTTCAACGTTTCGATAAATGATTGGATCAGCAGCTGTTCTTTTTGATGCGTGCTGGAAATTTTAGGGAATGAGTCCCGCAATTTCTGGGCGATGTCTTGCCCAAAAAGATCGTTCATATTCTCGTCTTCTTGCGGATTCGTGACGTTGCGGTAGATGCCTGAGGTGTTAAAGAACACGATGGCATCGCAGCCGAAGTTTTGCGTAAGCGCTTGAACCAAGCTGGCGGTGAGGCCGCGATAGCCGCAGGGATCAAGGAAAATGAGCGATGGTGGTATCGATTGCTGATGGAAATATTGTGTAAGCGCATTATTGACGGAATGATTGCTAAATTGTGGATTACGTTTTAGCCGCGATATTTTAGGAATCGCCGTGGCGCTTGTTTTTAGGCTGGTTACAAACGTATCGTTTTCATCATTAAAGATGGTGATGAGGCGGTTGCAAAATTCCTGGGGCTTATTTTCAACGACATTCCTCAAAATAAGCAACGGGGTTGATTCAGTGCCATCCTCATATGTTCCTGGACCACAAAACAGATCAATGTAGCACAGCGCACCATTAGAGGCATTGCCCAGAATTCCTGACCAAATGCCGAAATACTCCGTCACAATCTCTGTTTTGATGCGTGAATTGACCTTTTGTTTTCCGAAAAACTCTTCGATCATTACGCAGCCTTCTCCAGCGCTCCGAGAATCTCGCGGAAACTATTTAGACCAGCTTCAAGGTTATCGATAATCTCGGTGGCCAGAACATCCGGCTCTGGCAGGTTATCGAGATCGCTCAGGCTTTTGTCTTTCAGCCAAAAAATGTCGAGGCTGGTTTTGTCGCGTGCGATCAGTTCCTGATAGCTGAATTTGCGCCAGCGGCCTTCGGGCGCAGATTCTGCATTCCAGGTTTCTTTCCGCGCGTGCCGATTCTCGGGGTTATAGCAGGCGATGAAATCACTCAGATCATCCGCACGCATCGTTTTCTTTTTGAGCGTGTGGTGGATATTGGTGCGGTAATCGTAATACCACACCTCCTTCGTCCACGGCTCCTTGCTCGCTTCACGGTTATCGAAGAAGATCACATTTGCTTTCACGCCATTGGCGTAGAAGATGCCCGTTGGCAGGCGCAATATTGTATGCAGGTCGGTATTCTCCAGCAACTTGCGGCGGATCGTTTCGCCAGCGCCTCCCTCAAATAATACGTTATCCGGCACCACCACCGCTGTGCGCCCTGTGGTTTTGAGCATGGTGCGGATATGCTGCACGAAATTCAGCTGTTTGTTGGAAGTGGTTGCCCAAAAATCCTGCCGGTTATAGGTCAGATCGTCGGTTTCCTGCTCACCTTCCTCGTTGGTGAAACTCATGCTGCTCTTTTTGCCGAAGGGCGGATTCGCGAGCACATAGTCAAATGATCCTGCTGCAATATAACGGACAATCTGTTAAGAGTTAATCAGTAACTTTTAAGGAGATTGTATTATGAAGGAAACGCGAAGAAAATACACGGAAG
>JBEBHV010000170.1:0-4589 GCA_040080715.1 Rickettsiales bacterium
GTAATGACCTCCGCTGCCATCAAGGCTGGCAAAGGTCTAATGCGTGATTTTGGAGAAGTGGATCAACTGCATATCTCCCGCAAAAGTGCCTCTAATTTTGTCACCAAATCAGATGTGCGTACCGAGAAACTCCTGCAGAAAGAACTGCTTGCCGCCCGTCCTGGGTTTGGGTTTTTGATGGAGGAGGGGGGTGAGGTTAAAGGCAAAGATCCAACTCACCGTTGGATTATCGATCCTCTTGACGGAACTAGCAATTTTATTCATGCCGTGCCTTATTTCTGCATATCGATTGGTCTGGAGAAGATTCATGCAAATGGTGAAAGTGAAATTGTGGCAGGGGTGATTTTCGACCCTATCCATAATGAGCTGTTCACTGCTGAAAAAGGTAAGGGGGCGCAGGTAAATAACCGGAAATTAGTGGTTTCTAACCGCGATAATTTTGAAGAATCAATGCTGGTCACCGGCAGCCACCGCGATATTGATGCCATCTATGAAAAAACAGCCAGAAGCGGGGCTATCGTCCGTCACTTTGGGGCATGCGCGCTGGATTTGGCATATATGGCGGCGGGGAGAATTGATGCTTGCTGGTATCATAGCATTCAGCCATGGGATATAGCGGCTGGAATGTTGCTGGTACAGGAGGCAGGCGGGATATTTACCAATATTGACGGCAGTCCGGCCACTATCTATTCTACAGCAGTCCTTGCCAGTAACCGTGTTCTCTATGCATCCGTTCAGAAATTGGCTGCTTAAACTTGTGTTACCCGTATGATTTTAGTTGATTAAATTTAGGTTTTTGGCTAGTTGTGTCTTATAGGGGAGCTGTTTTTAATAGTTAGGGAGTTTTATGTCTTACCAGTCACGAATTGCAAATGTGCAGAGATTACAGCGTATATTTTATAGAACTGCTTCCAATATAACGATGGCTGCACTGTTACCTTTTGCAGTTTGTGTTGCCTCTTCATCGGTGGCGGCTGCAAATAGCCAGCTTCCTACCGTAGAGATTCATTTTGAAGTTTTGGATAATCTGGTTGCGCCAGAACCGTTTGAACCAGCACCTAAAGAAACGCCTAAATCGTCTCAGAAAGCACCTGCATCTGCTCCTTTTCCAGCATCTCCATCTAAGCCTTCAAAAGCTGAAGTAAAAGAAAGCAAACCTGTAGCGAAACCTGTGCAGGATAAGACAAAAATTGTAGAGAAAAAAGCACCTGAGAAAACTAGGCAAGAAGTTGTTAAAGCTGCGGATGTGGCGGTCTCTCCTAAGAAAGAAAAACCAAAGACTAAAACTAACAAGATTCCACCGGGTGACAGACCTGCCTCCAGCGTTTATAAAATTGCTCCGCAGGAATCACCAAAGCCAGTTGTTCCTGCCCCTGTGCCTGTAGAAAAACCTAAGGCGGTTGCACCTGCACCGAAGGTTGATCCTGTGCCGGTTGCACCAGTTCAGGCTCCTCCAACTGGACTTCCGGAACTGGTTATTCCGAAAGCACCGGTTATGCCGGCTATTCCGACGGAAGAACCGAAAGTGGTAATGCCACAGATTGATCCTATGCCATCGCCAACTCCGGCAGTTCCTGGGGCTTTAGACGTTCCGAAAGCACCGGTTATGCCGGCTATTCCGACGGAAGAACCAAAAGTGGTAATGCCACAGATTGATCCTATGCCATCGCCAACTCCAGCAGCTCCTGGGGCGTTGGACGTTCCGAAAGCACCGGTTATGCCTGATTTCCCTGTTGAAGAACCAAAACCGTCAATGCCACAGATTGATCCTGTTCCTGATGCTCAGAGTAAATCACCTGCTCCTCTGATTACTCCTATGCCACCGGCTCCAACACCTGATGACGAATTTGCTAGGGCACTGAACGAGCCAAACACTGCTATAGCTCCATCTCCGCCTGCTCCGCCATCTTCTGCTGCTCTTCCTCCTCCTGCCGAGCCGTTGGTTGCTCCTAATGCTCCTGAGTTGCCGGTGGCGTTGCCTGTGCCTCCAGCATCCGAAGCCAAGCCTGTGCCGGAAGAGCCTAAGAAAGAAGATGCTGCGAAAGCTGCTGTGAAGAATGATAAGGTTCTCTTAAGCATAAGGTTCATAAGCACAGAAACTGATTTGCCTCTGGCGGTTGAAGAGGATCTGAAAAAAGTTGCTAACCGTATTAAGACAAGCAACGAGCGGGTGAGCTTGGTCGCTTATGCCAGCGAATCAGCGGATCAGGCTACTATGGCAAGACGCGTGTCCCTGTCGCGGGTTCTTGCAGTTCGTGCCTTCTTGATCGAACAAGGTGTTGATAAGCTCCGCATGAATGTTCAGGCGGAAGGAAACAAAAGTGATGGCGGCGAACCTAACCGTGTCGATATTTTGTTGAATGATGGCAAATAAGAATAGATAACTAGATGATTAGATTATTAGATGATTAAGTAATAAAAAATGCGCTTAGTCATCCAGTCATCCAGTCATCAGATCATCTATTTATCCAGAGGATAAATAATATGGCTGGTCATTCACAGTTTAAAAATATCATGCGTCGCAAAGGGGCGCAGGATGCTAAAAAAGGCAAGATTCTTACCAAAGTTGGTCGCGAGATTATTTCTGCCTGCAAAACTGGTAGTTCAGATCCGGTATCCAACCCACGTTTGCGGGCAGCTATTCAATGGGCGCGTGAAGAAAACATGCCGCGTGACCGGATTGAAGCGGCAATAAAGCGTGGTAGCGGTAATGTTGATGCCGATAATTTCGAGGCAATCCGTTATGAAGGCTATGGTGCAGGTGGTGTCGCGGTAATAATTCAGGCACTTACCGATAACCGCAACCGTACCGCGCCTGAAGTTCGCTCTATTTTCAGCAAATATGGTGGAGCTATGGGTGAAACCGGCAGTGTCAGTTTCATGTTTGATTATATCGGGCGGATTACCTATCCACTTACCATAGCCACGCCTGACGGAATGTTTGAAACCGCCATTGATGTTGGTGCAGATAATTGTGAAGCTGATGCCAACCATCATATAATCACCTGCACACTGGAAAATTTTGTGCATGCGCGTGATGGACTGGAAAAAAGGTTTGGTACGCCAGAATCGGCAAAGATGCTATGGCAACCTAAAAATACTATCATGGTGAATGAAGAACAGGCGCAGAACCTGCTTAAAATGATCGAGGCTTTTGAAGATAGTGACGATGTGCAGGAGGTTTTCTCTAATTTTGAGATTTCTGAAGCTGTTATGCAGAAACTAAGCGCGTAGCTGTTATGCCCATAATCCTAGGAATTGACCCTGGCTTGCAACATACTGGTTGGGGGGTTGTTGCTGCAAACGGCAATCACTTATCTTTCATTGCTTGCGGAACTATTCACCCTGACACAAAAAAACCAATGGCAGAGCGTTTGTACGAGCTTAATGAGGGCATAAAAAAAGTTGTGGAGTTATATAAGCCGCAGGAAGCGGCGGTGGAAGAAACCTTCGTGAATAAGAATAGCGCGACCAGCCTTAAATTGGGGCAGGCGCGGGGGGCGGTTCTGCTTTCATTGGCGTTGGAGGGGCTTCCTGTTGCCGAATATAGCGCGAATCTGGTAAAAAAAACGGTAGTTGGTAATGGGCATGCAGATAAAGGGCAGGTGGCAATGATGGTAAAAACCTTGCTTCCGGCAAGCAATGCTATGAGCGCGGATGCGGCGGATGCGCTGGCAACCGCCATTTGCCACGCCCACCAGCGCACATTTACGGAAATAGCAAAAAGGGTTGCTTTATGATCGGAAAATTAAAGGGAATAGTTGAAGAATTGGGTGATGATTCATTGATTCTCGATGTCGGCGGCGTTGGTTATAATGTTTTTATTTCCTCCCGCTTGCTTGCAAATGTCACTGTCGGACAGGCATTGAGCCTTACCATTGAAATGAATGTGCGCGAGGATCATATCCATCTCTATGGTTTTCCTGACAGTATCGAGCGTGATTGGTTCCGTTTGCTTGCCACGGTGCAGGGAGTGGGTAATAAGACGGGGCTGGCGATACTCGCGGCTTACACACCGGAAAAGCTGGTGCAGGCGATTATGGCAAGAGATATAGCGGCGTTTAAGGCGGTAAGCGGTATCGGCCCCAAGCTTGCCGAACGCATAGTCACTGAGCTTAAAGACAAGGTTCTGAAAATGCCGACCGCTGGATTTTCCAAATCAGCTTCATCAGTTTCTTTCACCAGCCACCAACCACCAGCCACCAACCACCAAAGTGACGCTATTTCCGCCTTGGTAAATCTTGGTTATAGCCGTAGCGACGCTTATTCGGCGGTGGTCAAGGCTTCACAAAATAATGATGTTAATCAAAGTATTGATGCGCTAATACGCTTAAGCCTGAAAGAATTGGTCAGGGCATAATACTATATTTTCGTCATTGCGAGCGTATGCGAAGCAATCCATCCATCAACATATTGAAAATTATGGATTGCCACGGAGCTAAAGCTCCTCGCAATGACGGATTTTGGTATAAAAACTGTCATAAAAGCATAATGTAAAAGTTCAAACAGGTGTGAGACTGTAAAGCCAGTATAATAGGGAAGCTCGCGCGTTTCAATTTCGCAGGCGCGCTTCGCTATTATACTTGCTT
>JBEBHV010000171.1:0-4552 GCA_040080715.1 Rickettsiales bacterium
GAATAAAATAAAGCATGCGGCATCTCAGACGGGAGCTATTCAAGAAGCTGTGCGCGGTCTGTCTTTTTCAAGCTGTTCTGCTTCTTACTGGCAATTCTGTTATACGGTTAAGCAGCAAACGCAATTTGATGCAAAAGGTATTGTAAATAATATTAATTCTCAGAATAACCGTGCCACAGAGTTTCTTAATTCTCTGGTGAAAACATATTATATCAGAGCAGATGTCGCTCAGAATATTCTGAGCGTTTCGGCTGACGTTATTAAGACGCAGCTCTCGGAATTTGCAACTAATGAAGAGCGGAAAGATAATGGTATTGGAACCGTTGAAGATATGCAAAGACGATGCTCCCTGATTGCTGAGACTTGGCAGGCTGCTCCAAAAAAAGGCGGATAAATAGGTGAATAGCGGCTTACGTTGCAAAATCGTATAGCACACAGTTTTTTCAGGGGTTTCGCTAGATGAATGTACTACCACTGGTTTAGTCATAACTTTATGATTTCCAAGATAAAAATGGAGCGGGAGAAGGGATTCGAACCCTCGACATCAACCTTGGCAAGGTTGAAGTAACTAAATTACTATTGCTTCCCCAAGATTTATTATGATTACTTCTTATTGACTATAATCATTTTTTATGGCTATAAGTAGGTTGAAGTCATTATCAGTATATACTGGTATTTGCTTCCCCGTGCTTCCCCAATGCTTCCCTGACCATATAAATACTTCTGGGGAAGCAGATTATAGAGAAAGGTCTTGCCATGCCTAAACTAACCAAGCGTTTTGTAGATTCCCTCAAGCCTGATGCAGCAGGTAAAGATTTATTTGTGTGGGATGCTGGTGATGGCTCTCTTAAAGGTTTTGGTATTCGTATAAAACCAAGTAATGCTGCTTCATATCTTGTGCAGTACCGTAATAAAGAGGGACGAACTCGCCGTATGGTAATAGGCAAGGTAGGAACAATTGCACCAGAGGAAGCTCGCAATCAGGCGCGAAAAAAATTAGTTGCTGTATCAAATGGTAGCGACCCATCAGCAGAACGACACGACATAAGAAAATCTGTTACTGTTTCTGAATTATGTGACCTTTACATTAAGGATGCAGAAGGGCGCATAAAACGATCAACCTTGGCAATGGATAAAAGCCGTATAGAATGCCATGTTAAGCCACTTATAGGTAATTTGTCAGTTCGCAGCCTTACGCTCACTGATATTGAGCGTTTCCAAGTAAATATTGCAGCAGGTAAAACAGCAAAAAAACGTGAGAAAAAAGGACGCTCTGGTTTGCTAACTGGTGGGAGAGGGGTTGCGGCGCGTACAATAGGGATGCTTGGTACTATATTAGAGTTTGCCCGCCGCCGTAAAATTATTTCTGATAATCCTGCACGTGGAGTTAAAAAATTTGAAGATGGTAAAAATAGGCGGTTTCTTTCGGAAGAAGAATTAAAAGCACTTGGAAAGTCAATTCGTGAATCGGAAACAGAAAATAAAACTGCTACTGCTGTAATAATAGCCCTCTTGCTGACTGGTTGCCGCAAAAATGAGATTTTAAGTCTGACTTGGGATTGGCTTGATACAAAAGCTCGTTGCATCCGCTTTGAAGATACTAAAAGTGGCGCGCAAACACGACCTGTCGGGGTTTCTGCCATTAATCATATATCTGCCATGCCAAAAAATAGCGATAAATGGATATTTCCTGCTGAGCGTGGCGTTGGTCATTTTATAGGATTGCCAAAAGTATTGGAGCGATTATGTCAAAAAGCTGAACTTAAAGATGTAACGGTTCATGTTCTGCGTCATACATTTGCTTCCATTGCCGCCGAACTTGGATATTCTGAACTTACTATCGCTGGCTTATTAGGGCATACAATGCAAGGTGTTACTGCCAGATATTCGCATTTACCAGATAGAGCATTACTTACTGCCGCCGATGCAATTTCTGCACATATATTGGCTGCTTTGGGTGGGAAGATAGAGAATGCGGAAGTTCTGACTTTACGTAAGGCTTAGTAATGGAATTAACTAATGATAAAATTCGTGAACTTGCAAAACTAGCAAAATTACCAACAACTGCTGATATTAAAGTTTTTGGGGAAAATATAAGTGTAGCTATACAGATATATTTAGATGAAAAAACTCCAAATTATATAAATAAAGAACTAAAAACTTTATATAAGTTAGCAAAAGCAGTGACAGATGGAGATGATGGAAAGATTAAGAATCTTTTGGAAAAGTTTAAGATAATTTCCACAGGGGCAAAACGTGAGCTAGGTAAACACGGGAAATATGCTCCACCAATTCCAACAAATGAAGAACTGGAAAATATAGAAACATGCAAAAATGCCGCTAATATATTACAACGGCTTATTACTTATGGCGGTTGTATGAAAAAAGGACGAAATCGTCCTACTGGGAAACAATCACGCCCTACATTTAAACCGTATTGGGATTTACCAATAGTAAATCCTGGTTGGTCAAGTAGGCAGCCAGAACTTTACCTGATCATGTGCTTAGGAATGGCTTATTTTGAAGCTATTGGCAAACCAGCACCATATACGGCTGATAGTCGTATGCGTACAAACGGTGGTTTGATAGCTAGTCCATTTACTAGGCTTGTTGTTGAGGTTCTCAAAATAGCAGGTAAACCAAATATAAATGCTGTTGAGCTTGTCAATAAGTATGGTACTATGCGCGAAAAACAATATAGTGGCAAGCCCGCAAAAAGTAATAGGCTAAAAATATGCTGTCACTTCTAATCCCATGACATACAGGGTTTCAGTTTTTACCATAAAATAATCTCCGTTGGTATCAGTGGTTAGCAATTCGTTATCTGCAAGCCAGCTTAACTTTATGGAGATTATAATATGACTAATGAAACTCAGCTTTTGCGTCGTGCAGAGGCATCAAAATACTTAATGGAGAAATGGTATACAAGTCGTACACCAGCGACTCTAGCAAAATTAGCAGTAACTGGTGGAGGTCCTAGCTTCATACACATTGGAACAATACCATACTATCCAATTTTGGAGCTGGATGCTTATGTTCAATCCATCATGTCACCACTGAAGCGCAGTACCTCTGATAATGGAGGCGAAAATGTCTAATGAATATCGTCCTAAATTTCCACGAACTCCATTTCCAAGGCAGAGAAATTATAGATTGCCTTTCAAAACACCATCAGTTGAGAAAATGGCAGTACGTATTGATAAAATATGGGCTATTAATACTATTAAGGATGGTGAACGCGGTAACATATTAAATGCAGCAATAGAGCTTGATAAAGTTGAAAGACATAATTTACGTAACGCCGCCAGCTCACCTTTTAGAGATATTCGTATATATTTTAATCACTATGATTCACCAGAAGTAATAAAAGCTAAAACTGGTAAAATAAACGCAATCGCTAAAGCTTCTTTTGATAAAGTTGAAACCTTTATTAAACTTCTTGAAAGAAAATATTGTCTGGGTGGCAAAAATGCCCCAGCAAATTGAACCACCTGAAACCAACCCTATTGCCGTTTCTGGCAACACGATTTTTCTGCCAACATTGCAGGATAAACCAGTACCAGAGCGGGAATGGGTAGTTGATGGTTGGATATTAAGTGATTGTGTTACTGCATTTTATGGCGATGGTGGTGTAGGTAAATCACTACTAGCCATGCAGCTTCTCACTTGCGTTGGACTTGGCAAAAATTTTCTTGGTATTAAAACCAAACAAATGCCAGTTTTTGGCTTTTTCTGCGAAGATACCGAAGATGAGCTTCATAGGCGGCAGGTCAGAATAAACGATCACTATAACGTAGATTTTCAGCAATTGAAAAATATGTACTGGCAGAGCCGTGTTGGTTTCGACAATGTTTTGATGAATTTTATTCGTGAAGGTGTTGGCAGTCCAAGCAAGGCTTATGAATATCTGCGCCAAGAGGTGTTACGGGTTGGTGCAAAATTGGTGGTGATTGACACTGCGGCGGATACTTTTGGTGGCAATGAGAATATCCGTACTCAAGTACGTCAATTTATCAATCTTTTGGGCAAATTAGCATTAGAAATAGACGGTGCGGTGGTATTGTGCGCCCATCCTTCCGCCGCTGGTTTAGCTCGTAATGATGGAACTGGTGGCTCAACAGCTTGGAACAACACCGTGCGCTCACGTATTTATCTAAGCCGTCCTGTTACCAAAAGTGGTGAAGAATTAAGTGAAGAAGATGCCAGAGATTTGCGTGAACTATCCAAGATGAAATCCAATTATTCAAGCATTGGTGAAAAGTTTTTTCTCAGGTGGTGCGATGGTGTGCTTATAGTTGAGCGAGGGCAAGCTAGCGATATTGTTTCGCAAATAGCGCGGAAAAACCAAGATAAAGAAGATGACGAAATTTTTCTATCACTTCTTGACCAATTAACCGAGCAAGGGCGAACAGTATCAGACAGCAAGCAGGCTTTTTCACACGCTCCTAAAATTATGTCCAAAATGGATATGGGTAAAATGATCCTGCTGCAATATAACGGACAATCTGTTAAGAGTTAATCAGTAACTTTTAAGGAGATTGTATTATGAAGG
>JBEBHV010000172.1:0-4552 GCA_040080715.1 Rickettsiales bacterium
CATTACGACGGTAATCTTATGGTATTCCGGGTGAATTCCTTGTTTCATAACAATAATCCTGTTTAAAATATATTTTTGGAGGGTGACTTTTAGCCTAATGCCAGCTGTATTGCAAGCAAAATAACAGTTTCTAATGAATAATATGAAAATTTTATAGAAAAAAGATTGAAAAGCTAATAGCTAACCACTAATCACTATTAGCTGCCATGAAATATAGTGAATGTTTATGGTATTAAGAAACTGAGGAGATAGCCCAGCGGTCAGCCATACGGCACCTGAGTTATCCGCTCTAACCGCTGAGAAGCGGTATAAAATATTACATATCTGGGGGGGATAGCTCAGCGGTTAGAGCAGGGCGCTCATAACGCCTTGGTCGGGGGTTCAAATCCCTCTCCCCCCACCACTCCTTCATTCACTACTATTCGTCTATAGCCGCAAGATGATTTGTAGAAGCGGATTACAGAGGGAATAAATTTCATCGGCATTCGCTACCATTCATTGACAACCGCTATAATTGGGGGTATATTTTGGGGTAGCACCCCCACCGATAATAGAAAATACCCCCATGCCGCTCACTAACATTTCTATTCAGAAAACCAAGCCACAATCAAAGCCCACTAAGCTTTTTGACGGCGGGGGGCTATATTTGTTGATACAGCCAAGCGGGGGTAAGTGCTGGCGTTATAAGTATCGGTTTGCTGGCAAAGAAAAGCTGTTGGCATTTGGCACATATCCCGAGGTAAGCCTTGCCGAAGCGAGAGAGCGGCATGCTCAGGCTCGAAAAGCGTTGTCGGCTGGCAATGACCCAGCAGAAGTAAAAAAAGAAGCAAAAAGGCTAACCCAGCTCAAAAGCGAAAATACGTTCGAGTCTATCGCTCGCGAGTGGCATGAAAACCGTAAACACTCTTGGACACCAAAACATGCGCAGCAAATAATGACACGCATGGAAGCTAATTTGTTTCCGAAGCTTGGTAGTCGCTCTATCGCTGATATTAATGCGCCAGATTTATTGGCGGTTGCAAAAGTGATTGAGGCGCGTGGCGCACATGACATTGCACACCGAGCCATGCAAACAGCAGGGCAAGTGTTCACCTATGCAATTGTAACAGGAAAAGCAGAAAGAAATCCTGCCACAGATTTACGGGGCGCATTAAAACCCTTAGTCAAAAAACATCATGCTCACCTGAGCGCAAAAGAACTTCCAGAATTTTTGCAGAGTGTTGAAAATTATGATGGAACCCTACAAACAAAACTGGCTATTCAGCTTTTATTACTTACCTTTGTGCGTACATCAGAATTGCGTTGTGCTGAATGGAAAGAAATAGATTTAGATAAAGCCGAGTGGCGCATTCCTGCCGAACGTATGAAAATGCGCGATCCGCATATAGTACCATTATCCAAGCAGGCTATTAAAGTACTGCGACAATTGCACGAGCTTAATGGTCACTGGCCACGTGTGTTTCCTAGCCAGCACAAGCCAGCGGGTTACATGAGCCAGAATACCATAATCTTTGCTATATACCGTATGGGCTATCATAGCCGCCTTACTGGTCATGGTATACGCGGCACTGCAAGCACTATATTAAATGAAAACGGCTTTACGCCAGATGTAATCGAGCGTCAATTGGCACATGCTGAGCGTAATGGCGTGAGAGCGGCTTATAACCACGCACAATATTTGCCAGAACGTAAGAAGATGATGCAATGGTGGGCGGATTATGTAGAGAAGGCGACATTATGAGCAGCGGTAAGGAATCGGATAATTTGAAGGGGCTAAGAATTTTGGATGAAGTGCTTCCACCAGATTCACCATCACAGCCCCGCAGAATTTATGTGGGGCAATTTAACTGTCGCAGAGACATAAAGAATTCGGAACAGATACAGAAACTGGAACATTTTCATGAGGCTGTACAAGCTGGTGTTTTACCGGATGGTGAAGTTCTGGTTTGGATGGCTGATGCAATATTAGAATATTTGGATGGAAGAGCACTCTACCTTGATAGTGCTTTTTGTTTGAAGTCATTGACGAGAGCAGGCAATCCAGCAAGCCAATATAAAGAGAATAAAAAGCTTTCAGAGATGGTTTACACCGTTGCTCTCTTTATGGAAGACGAAGGTATAAGCAAAGAACAAGCAATTGAGAAAACTCTTACGCTTTATGAAATAGAGCCAGAAAAAACTGAAGCATATATAAAAAGATTTCAACGTAACATACCGAACAATAAAAAAACTATTCAAACGGTTAGAGCAAATAGAAAGAATTTTCCGAATCTTTCGGACAAATAAACTGCATAGGTGTCCCTGACATCTAAACTTGCCTATGCTGAGATACCTTCCATGCACACTGTCAACAACGGCGGTTGCAAACGAAGGAGAACTCACAATGCAAAATCAAACATTAAAACCAATCACCGTCACGGTGGATAATGCGCTCAGGCTTAGCGGCTTGGGACGCACGAAGTTTTATGAACTCATAAACCAAGGAAAAATCAAAACCACGACCATCGGTCGTCGGCGTTTGGTAGCCTATTCTTCTTTGGAGGAATTGGCAAATGAGTAACAATAACACACCTCAAGAATTCGAGACCATTCTTGCATCATACGGATTCAATATCACAACACCGATTAACCCTGACGGAAAATTTCATCGCTTCCATGAACGTGGCGGCAAAGCAGGAAATTTGGATGGCTATTATCGTTATGTGGACGGTCAGATTCCATTCGCTATTTTTGGTAGTTGGCGTACTGGATGCCAATACAGGTGGTATGCAGGAGACCGAACAAAACTTACATCTGCTGACCGCCGCGAATTAAAGCAGATTGAAACAGAGGCGGCAAAACGTGCGGAGGCAATCAAAATCGAACGCCAGCACTATGCAAGTTGGCGGGGACAAAAAATTTGGGCGAAAGCGCAACCCGCCGATCCAATGCACCCATATTTAGTAAGGAAGGGTGTTCGATCATTTGGTTTGCGACAAAAAGGTGATAATTTAGTTATTCCTTTCTATGCCGATGGCAAGCTGACAACACTACAATTCATCCACCCAGATGGTACAAAACGCTGGTTGTCTTGCGGCAAGAAAAAAACTGCTTGTTATCGGCTTGGCATGCCGAGTGATACTGTTTGTATTGCAGAAGGATATGCTACAGGAGCCAGCATTTATCAAGCGAAGGGATATGCCACTTTCATAGCAGGTGATGCTGGTAATTTACGGTGGGTTGCAGAAGTAGTACGACACGCATTACCTCATGCAAAAATTATCATATGCGCCGATAATGATGATGCCACGTCAGGAAATCCTGGAGTAAAAAAAGCAACAGAAGCCGCTGCTGCCGTTGGTGGTCTGCTCGCAATAGCGGGGGATTATGATGCCTGATTTTAATGATGTATTCCTAAAAGAAGGTGCGGCGGCGGTTGCAACCACTATCGATGCTGCAAGGCCAGTACATATGGCTATTTTAGGCGACCATCTATCGTTAGCACGATCCGTTATTAATAAAATCCACCGCCAAAATTTATTGGCCACATCATCACATGTATGGATGTGGAAAAATACAGGGGTTTGGCGGTCTTCTGCGGATCGTGAGATCAAACAAATAGTGCAAAATACCCTCTCACTAATGGGAGAAAAAATAACACGTTCATTGGTTGATGCGGTTACAGACATACTTAAAACCGAAATATTTAATGCCAATCATAAATGGGATTGCCGTTCAGATATTATCAATGTTGCAAATGGTGAATTGCATTGGAATGGATCAACCTTTGTTCTGCACCCACATCGGCGCGAAAACTTTTGTCTTACCCAAATTCCAGCAATCTATGATCCGCATGCTACATCCCCAAGATTTATTCAGTTTTTGTTTGAGATTTTTGAGGGCGATGTTGACTGTTGGGCGAAGATGACAGCATTACTGGAACTGATTGGATATTCACTTTGCAGTCACACTCGATTTGAACGCTTCGCTATTTTGATCGGGCGCGGTGCTAACGGCAAATCAGTTGTCCTCGAATTGATACGGCTATTGCTGGGGGCTGAAAATGTAAGTGCTGTCCAGCCCAGCCAGTTCAGCAATCGCTTTCAGCGGGCGCATCTGCATTTGAAACTAGCCAACATTGTTACGGAAATTGCAGAAGGTGCAGAAATTGCCGATGCTGAACTAAAAGCCATTGTATCTGGCGAAGGAATTACATGCGAAGATAAGCACAAGCCACCATTTGAAATCTACCCGTTCTGCACGCTTTGGATCGGGACAAACCACATGCCACACTCTCGCGATTTTTCTGATGCCTTATTCAGGCGGGCATTAATATTGCCATTTAATCGTACATTTGTTTCAGGCGTAAATGCTGATCCATTGCTCAGAGATAAACTTGCAGGTGAGTTATCTGGCATTCTAAATATGGCACTCGCATCCTATGCTGGCGTCCTACAACGCGGCACATTTACAGATGATCCTGCTGCAATATAACGGACAATCTGTTAAGAGTTAATCAGTAACTTTTAAGGAGATTGTATTATGAAGGAAACGCGAAGAAAATACACGGAAG
>JBEBHV010000173.1:0-4508 GCA_040080715.1 Rickettsiales bacterium
TCAATACAGAAAATACACTATCCATAAATACCCCCAAAATGATTGTCGGTTTGGAGAGATATATACATCAATAGGTTAAAAAATTATTGAATGGCTCTGCTAAGTCAACTTAATGAAGCCTATTAAATCTTTGATTTGACTCATGGTTTTAGCAGAAATCTCCATCGCCCGCTGTATGCCATCTTTTAGCACGGCGTCAATATCAGCAGGAGATGCGAGGAGTTCGCGCATTTTCTTGGTTATTGGTGATAGTTTTTCAATTGCCACTTCGGTAAGCAGATTTTTAAATGCAGAAAAGTTAAGGTCACCACACTCACGCACCGCCTGCTCCTTACTTATACCTTTAAGTGCAGCGTAAATCCCAAGTAAATTCGCAGCTTCAGGGCGGTCTTCAGCCATACTCATCCCTTCCACCATATCCGATTTTGCCTTACGGAATTTAAGGGCTATAGCCTCTAAATCATCGGTCAGGTTAATGCGCGAATAATCAGATTCATCCGATTTGCTCATTTTCTTCGTGCCGTCACGCAAGCTCATAATCCGCGCCGCTTCCTGCCCTATCATCGGCTCCGGCAGTGGGAAAAAATCCATCTTAACCTCGCGGTTAAAAGCACCGGCAATGTCACGCGCCAGTTCGATATGCTGTTTCTGATCTTCGCCAACTGGCACATGTGTAGCTTTATAAAGCAATATATCCGCAGCCATCAGCACAGGATAAGAATACAGACCCAGTGGAGCTTTTTCCTTATCCTTTCCCGCCTTTTCCTTAAACTGGGTCATGCGGTTCAGCCAGCCCATTGGCGTGTTACAACTAAGTATCCACGCCAGTTCCGAGTGCGCGGCAATAGCCGATTGCGGAAAGATTATGCTCTTTTTCGGGTCAATCCCGCAGGCAATATAAGCAGCAGTCGTTTCCCGCACCGATGCCAGAAGTTTTTCTGGATCTTGCGGAACAGTTATCGCATGCAAATCCGCAAGGAAAAACAGACATTGTGCATCATTTTGAATATCCACCCAACGGCGGATCGCTCCTAGATAATTACCCAGATGCAGGTTACCAGTCGGCTGAACACCAGAAACTATACGTTTTGTCATTTTATTTCCTAATAAAACCATATTTATTTTATATGGGAATATGCTATAGCTTGAGGCATGGCTAATTTCAACCAGACATTTCCAGAAACTCGTATGCGCCGCCCACGGATGCATGGTTGGTCGCGTGAGTTGCTTACGCAGCACCGCCTGCATCCATCTGATTTAATATTGCCGATATTCATTCAGGAAGGGGCTAAAACCGAGGTTCCGATTGCTTCCCTGCCGGGTGTGAGCCGTATTACGCTGGATATTTTGCTGGATAAGGCAAAGGAAGCGTATGATAACGGAATCCGCGCTATTGCCCTGTTTCCACATATCGATCCCGCGCTTAAAAGCCCTCTTGGTGACGAAGCATTATTTGAAAAAAATCTGGTTTGTCGCGCCATTCACGCCGTAAAAAATGCCGTGCTGGATCTGGGAATCATCGCTGATGTCGCGCTCGACCCATACACAAGCCACGGTCAGGATGGCATAGTTGAAGATGGCAAAATATCAAATGATGCGACCTTAGAAAAACTATGCGAACAGGCTTTGGTTATGGCTAAGGCAGGATGCGATATTGTTGCCCCATCTGACATGATGGACGGGCGCATCGGCGCAATCCGCGAAACACTGGAAGACCATAATTTCCATGACACTATGATTCTGGCTTACAGTGCGAAATATGCTTCAAATATGTACGCACCGTTCCGTGATGCGGTTGGCTCCGGCGCACAGCTTGGCGCAGCCAATAAAAAAACCTACCAGATGGATTTTGCCGGAAGCAGTGATGAAGCGATGCGCGAGATAGCGATGGATATTGCTGAAGGCGCGGATATGGTGATGGTCAAACCGGCAATTTCTTATCTTGATATTATCAAACAAGCCACCACGACATTTCCGGTTCCAGTATTTGCCTATCAGGTTAGCGGTGAATACGCGATGATAAAAGCGGCAGCGGGCAATGGCTGGATTGATGGCGATGCGGTTATGCTGGAACAGCTAATCTCAATAAAACGCGCCGGCGCACGCGCAATTTTCACTTATGCCGCGTTAGAAATTGCGAAGGGATTATGAAAAAAACCAGCTTAATTATTGGCATTAGTGGTGCTTCCGGCGCGATATACGGAATTGAGTTGCTCAAATCCTTAAAAGATTTGCAGATCGAAACCCATCTGGTGGTCAGCAAAAGCGCGCAAATAACCATCGCACAGGAAACCTCCTACAGCCTTCCTCAAGTGCATGGTTTTGCCAGTCATGTCTACTCCGCAGCAGATATGGCAGCAGGAATTTCCAGCGGTTCATGCAAAACAATGGGCATGATAGTCGCCCCCTGCTCGGTGCGCAGCCTCGCTGAAATCGCAACCGGTGTCACCACCACCCTCCTCACCCGCGCCGCCGATGTAAATCTTAAAGAACGCCGCCGACTTGTGCTCATGGTGCGCGAAACACCGCTGCATTCCATCCATCTGCGCAATATGCTGACACTCTCCGAAATGGGCGCAATAATTTCCCCGCCCGTCCCTGCTTTCTACAGTAAACCGATTTCCCTGCATGATATGATAATGCACACAGTCGGACGCACGCTGGATTTATTTGAAATTGAGCATGATTTAATCAAGCGGTGGGGCTAAATCCCACCGTCATCCACGCCTTGCGCGGAAACGATAAGTCAGTTTGTGAGGAGGGATAAAGCTGTATCTATAAAGTCTGATTTCTTCCAGCAACTTCCAATTTAGGCAATTGATTTGCTTTTACTAAGTTCTGATCCACTCCAACACATTCGTAGCTCTTACCTGTACACCCAGCAGCCTTAGCCATCTCCATAGCTCTGTCCATAGATTTACCACCAGCAGCACGCGCATTCATCTCTTGCCTATATTGTTGCCCTTTGGCTGCAAGCTCTTTTGCATTATCTAGCCTAACTACTTCAGAAGCTTCTTGAAGATTTTCTCTATCAGTTGGAATAAGTAATCCCTTTATGCCCTCTCCGTGTTTAGCAATTAATGCCTCCCGCGCTAATTCCTGCGCTGGTATGCTTGCTCCTGCTGATACATCAACAAAACCTCCCATTGTCCTCGCAACATTATGAGCAATAGCAGCAGTTTTTGCCTCAGTAGGCAAGTTACTATTTTCTATTTCTCCGGTTTTTTGTAATGTACTAATAGCATCAACTAACCCGCCAATAACTGGTAATATAGCAATAGATTTTAAACCTTTTGCAATACCCCCCGCTTTTTTGGCAGTCGGAGCTTCAGTAGATTTAGCTACGTCCCCAGCTCCAGCAGTTTTAGTTTGTTCAGCTTCAGGTGCTGGTGATTGTTTTTCTGCCTGTATCTTGCCTGAACTATGTACAACACGCTCCGCTTCTTTGGCAGGTATTTCCAAGTGTGTCTTATCCAAATTCGCTGTAAATCTAAGAGGATCAAATCCAGACTCCACTAAGCCGTTTCCAACAGATTTAAATTCACTAGAATCTACATGTATCCCATAGCTATCTACTTTTCCATCCTTAAAAACTACATTAATCCTCGCTCCCTCTGGCAGGTTTTTTTCAATTAAATCAACAGCTTTTCTAACAGTTTTAGGATCATGATTCTGATCACCAATCATGGGAACTTCTAAAAATGTTCCTTTTGAATTTTCCACTAAAGTCCGTAACGTCTTATCAGCGACTCTTTCAAAATCTTTACCTGTAGGAATTGGTTTGCCAGCTGCCTTCAAATCTTCTTTTAGGTATTTTTCAAAATCCAACTTCTTCTGCGCAACATTGTCTTTACCCTCCGCCGCCGATTTTAAATAACTGTGCCCCTCTTCAAAAGTAGTTGACTTTGAACTAGTTAACTTTTTGATGGTGCTATCGAGTTCATCCCCAGCTCCAGCAGTTTTGGTTGCTCCTTTTTCTGGTGCAGAAACAGTTTTTTCTTTGCTAATAGCTGCTACTTCCTCTGCAGAGGCCTTAACAGGAATTTTCTTCTCATCAATTAACTGTACTTCCTCTCCTCCTAAAGCAGCAGATACTTTACGCGCAGTTTCAAGACGCTTCTCAGCTCCACTAGCTTTATCACTAGCACTATCATTAATACGCAAGAAATGATTGCCAGAGCGATTAATTACCTCTCCTCTTTCCTTCACGAGCTTTACTAACTCTTCTTTATCAGGAGAATTGCTTTCACTTATTGTTTTGATATAATCGTCAAGTGTTTTAGCCATAAACAAATCTCTCTTCTTTCAAGTAGAATTAAATGATAAACGTGGAGTTAGAGTTAAACATTTATTCACTATATCATACCATTACTTTTAAAGTAAAGTTACAGTTTTGTGACAAAAAACTTTGGCACAGAGCTATTCAATAATTTTTTAACCTATTGATGTATATATCTCTCCAAACCGACAATCATTTTGGGGGTATTTATGGATAGTGTATTTTCTGT
>JBEBHV010000174.1:0-4502 GCA_040080715.1 Rickettsiales bacterium
CCAATCAAATCATCAACATTTTCAATACCGACTGATAGTCGCAGTAGTGAATCGCTGATGCCGATTTTTGCGCGGGCTTCTGCTCCGATGCTGTGGTGAGTGGTGGATGCGGGGTGGGTGATAAGGCTTTTGGCATTGCCAAGATTATTAGAAATATCCACGATTTTCAGCGCGTTCATGAAATTGAAAGCTGCTTCTTTTCCTCCTTTTAATTCAAAAACTATAAGCGGACCGCCATTTTTCATTTGCTTCTTTGCAATTTCATATTGAGGATGGCTTTTCAGGCTAGGGTAAACCAGACGAGATATTGCAGGATGACCATCCAGCGCAGCAGCCATTTTTTCTGCGTTACTGCAATGACGTTCCACCCGCAGATGCAGAGTTTCCAATGCTTTCAGCAGCAACCAAGCGTTGAACTGGCTCATATGCGGTCCTGTATGACGCACAAATGGCAATAAAGTTTCATCAATAAATTTTTTGCTGCCGAGAATCGCGCCACCTAGAGTGCGACCTTGTCCGTCAATATGTTTGGTGGTGGAATACATGACCACATCCGCGCCCAGTTCCAGAGGATGCTGAACCAGCGGAGTTGCGAACACATTATCAATAATAAGTTGCACACCTAGAGGTTTACAGATGGCAGAAAGAGCAGCAATATCCACCAGCTCCAGAGTGGGATTGGCTGGAGTTTCTACAAACACACATTTGGTATTTTTAGTAATAGCTTTTTTCCAAGCCTCCATATCACCACATTCCACCAACTCATAACTTATGCCAAAACGTGGTAGAATATCGGTTATAATATATTGGCAGGAGGAAAACAGGACGCTGCTCGCCACCACATGATCCCCGCTTTTTAGTTGGCACATAAGCACGGCAAACAGTGCTGCCATTCCTGATGCGGTAACGACGCAAGTCTCAGCACCTTCCATAAGGGAGAGGCGTTCTTCCAACATGGCAAGGTTTGGGTGGGAGTAACGACCATATTTAAAGCCTTCTATTTCACCTGTGAAGTGTTTTTCGCCTTCTTCAGCAGTGTCATAGCTATATGAGGAATTAAGAAATAACGCTTCTGAGGTTTCGCCAGCATCACTTTGTAAGCGTCCGCCACGCACTAATTTGGTTTCAGTGTGCCAATTATTGGGATTTTGCTTCTTTTTCATGTATAAATTCGTTAAATAGTGTGTTTATTGAGAGGAATACAATAATCTAGTGGAAGCAATGGTGCAAGAGTGATGCTTGGAAAAAATCCGATACGTCCCCCGATTTCTGATGATGGACAGAATCTGGAGGTTAAAAATATCTTTGCAACATTGCAGGGCGAGGGGCTGCATGTCGGCGTTCCTTCAGTGTTTGTACGGCTTGGAGGCTGCAATCTTGCCTGTGATTTCTGTGATACGGATTTTGAGAATTTTGTAAAAACCCCACTTGCTGACATTATGGTGAAAGTTGATAAATTATCACGTAATCAGGATAATATACGTGTTCGAAAACTGGTGGTTATCACAGGCGGTGAGCCATTTCGTCAAAATATTACCCCATTTTGTGAGATGTTACTTGCCGATGGTTTTTCGGTGCAGATTGAGACTAACGGTACTTTATACCGTGAGTTATCCAAAGAAGTTGAGATTATATGCTCACCTAAAAATACAGGGCAGGGATATATGCCGATTCGTGGCGATTTACTACTCAGAATTTCTGCCTTTAAATTCATAATTTCGGCAAGTCAACGAGATTATGGTGATGTAGCGGAGTTAGGGCAGGGTGAGTATAATATTCCGGTATTTGTACAGCCGATGGATGAGTATGACGAAATGAAAAATGCAGCAAATACTAATTTGGCATTGGAACTGGCGAATAAATATGGGTATCGTTTGTCATTGCAGACCCATAAAATATTGAAAATAGAGTAATTATATGACTAAAAAAGCTGTATTACTTTTAAGTGGCGGGTTAGACTCAACAACCACTTTGGCAATCGCCAAGGAACAGGGATTCTTGGTTTACGCATTATCTTTCGCTTATGGTCAAAAACATAATGTTGAGCTTGCTGCTGCCACAAAAATCGCTGATAAAATGGGGGTAGCTGAACATCGGGTTATAACCATTGATCTTGGCGGATTTGGTGGTTCGGCACTCACCCAATCAGACCTTGCCGTACCTAAAGATAGAGATGCAAATGCATTAACGCAGGGCATTCCTATCACTTATGTTCCTGCCCGCAACACAGTATTTTTATCTTTCGTGCTGGCATGGGCGGAAGTGCTGAAAGCCTATGATATTTTTATCGGAGTTAATGCGCTTGATTATAGCGGTTATCCTGATTGCCGTCCGGAATTTATAAAATCTTTTGAGCAAACCGCCAATCTTGCCACCGCTTACGGCGTGGAAGGCGGTGAGCGTATCAAAATACACACCCCGCTTATTAGCTTAACCAAAGCTGAAATCATACGAAGAGGGATAGAACTTGGCGTAGATTATTCTCTGACCACTAGTTGTTATGATCCTGAAGTATCCGGAAATGCCTGCGGGCATTGCGATGCCTGCCAGCTGCGCCTTAAAGGCTTCAGGGAAAATCAGGTAAAAGATCCGGCAATTTACCAGCAGTTTTAAAGCTTAGAGCCTGTTCATAATCTCGCTAGGCTGTAACAACAAGCGTAGCTTTTGAGAACCGCAACGCAAATGTACGTTTGGTACATGCGTAGCGGAAGCGCAAAAAACAAAGCGTTTGACCAGCATAGTAGAGATTATGAACAGGCTCTTAGAAGCTGTAATTCAAACCCGCCAGATAATCAGTGGATAAGAATCTAACTTCACGAAAATTACTCTCACCGGTTGAACCGTTAGCAAAATAAATTATGTCAGTGCCGGATTTTGCCTTGAAGTAATTAAGATTAGTAGCAAGAGTCAGTTTTAAGTCAGGATAGAAATTCCATCCATATTTTGCTCCCAAAATGAAACCATAACCATCAGCATCTTGAGTGAAGCTATCGGGTTGGGCAAAATCAGTACGCAAATTCCAATGCCCAGTCCCGTTAAAAGTGCCTCGGTAAATTTTAGTATTTAGTTTTATGCTATGTACGTCGGCAAATTGACTGTATAAATCTGCGCCTATGAACGGCATGCTGAGTTCCATATCATAGCTGCTGCCTAAGTTTGGAAATGCTCCAGTTGCAGGAATGGTCTGAAATCCGTCGCGCATCACAAATTTTTGATTCTGCATTGCATAGCCAACTAATGCTGTGAAGCGGGTAACGTTTTGCTTGCGGTTGCCGCTAAAATTAAATGCGTAACCTATAGAAGCGGAGAATCCTTCAGAATTCCCTGATTCGGAAGTATTGTTAGAGCGAGAAAATTCAGCGGTGCGATTATTACCGGCATAATCAGAATCTTGGTTTTTACCAGATGTAGTTATGCTTTTATTTACTGATGCCTGCACATTTATTCCCTTAAATGAACCGGTCTTTCTGGTATACTCTATGCTAGGTTTAACTTCATATCCATTTACGTTTTCCCATTCCAGTTCGGAAAGAATGTTGGGCACTGACACACCGTCACCACCGATATTCCATTTCAACTGGCTGGTACGATAACCGCCTTCAATACCGACATCTAAATCATAATTTGAGCTTCCTATTAATCTAGAAGGACTGTCTTTGGTAAATCTCCCATTGTCTGCAGCGCGTTTGCTTCTCTGATTAAATTGGTTTTTTGGAACTGCACGGTCCTTATATAAAGCTGGGTCATTATAGGCAGGCTCTTCAGCCAATACTTCCGAGGATACAGCAAGGAAACAAAAAATTATTAAAAACAAACGCATATACTCTCTCATATTAACTGAATTTAACTCAATTTCTATATTTTATTAATGCATTGCTTAACAGAACAAGGGTTCTTAGTCAAAAAAAACTTTAAAAAATTATAATAAAAAAGGGGAGGTTCCAAGAAGAGCCTCCCCTTAAATCTTCATTATCAGCAATTAAACGCTGTAATACATTTCAAATTCGCCAGCGGTAGGCGTATGCTCCCAGCGATACACATCCTGCATTTTAAGCTCAATATATGCATCTATTAAATCATCAGTGAATACATCACCTTTTTTAAGGAAAGCACGGTCAGCATCAAGGGAATTAAGTGCCTCACGCAACGATCCGCAAACGGTTGGAACATTTTTCAGCTCTTCCGGTGGCAGGTCATAGAGGTTTTTATCCATGGCATCCCCTGGATGGATTTTATTTTCAATTCCATCAAGACCAGCCATCAGCATCGCTGAGCAAGCAAGATACGGGTTAGCGGTAGGATCAGGGAAACGAACTTCAATGCGTTTTCCTTTCGGTGATGCAACATAAGGAATACGGATAGATGCAGAGCGGTTACGCGCTGAATAAGCAAGCAGAACCGGGGCTTCAAAGCCCGGAATCAGGCGTTTATAGCTATTGGTGGATGGGTTGGTGAAGGCGTTAAGTGCCTTTGCATGTTTGATAATTCCACCTATATAATAT
>JBEBHV010000175.1:0-4460 GCA_040080715.1 Rickettsiales bacterium
TTCATCAGCCCAACAACATTAAGTGCGTTTGCAAGTGCTTCAGTTTGTTTTTTGATTTCTGCAAGAATTTTGTCATCCAGAGAATAAGCAGGAAGCGAGCAGGCGGAATCGCCAGAATGAATCCCAGCTTCTTCAATATGCTGCATGATTCCAGCGACAAATGTTTTGCCACTACCATCACGCAGACAATCAACATCCAGCTCGGTTGCATCCTGCAGATAAGAATCAACCAGAATAGGTCCATCGCCAAACATTTTTATTATTTCGCCGACATATTGTTCGAGTGATGGCTTGTCATAAATGATTTTCATGGCGCGGCCACCAAGCACATAAGATGGGCGTACCAGTAGTGGAAAGCCAACATTGTCAGACTCAGCTAAAACTTCTTCGATGTTACGACCAATGCCGCTTTTCGGTTGTTTTAATTTTAGTTTTTTTACGAGTTCGCGGAACTGGTCGCGGTCTTCGGCAAGGTCGATTGAATCTGGTGATGTGCCGATAATTATATCTTTGCCAAATTCAGCTTCCAAAGCCCGCGCTAATTTCAAAGGTGTCTGCCCACCGAATTGGACAATAACACCTTTTACTTTGCCATTTTTCTTCTCGGTATGGATAATTTCAAACACATCCTCTACCGTGAGCGGTTCGAAATACAGGCGGTCAGAAGTATCATAATCAGTAGATACGGTTTCCGGATTACAATTCACCATGATGGTCTCATAGCCAGCATCGCGCAAAGAATAAGCAGCATGTACGCAGCAATAATCAAATTCGATTCCTTGTCCGATACGATTTGGCCCACCGCCAAGGATAATAATTTTTTCCTTATCCGTTGGTCGTGATTCACACTCAGCATCAACACCTTCATAAGTTGAATACATATAAGGCGTATCTGAATCAAATTCAGCAGCGCAAGTGTCTACACGCTTGTAAACTGGATGGATGTTCAGTTCTTTGCGAAGGGCAGTAATCGCACCTTTTCCCAAACCTGCCAATTCTTCCAAGCGTCTATCAGAAAAACCATCACGTTTGAGAGTTCTGAGTTCTGATTGCTTGGCACTGAGATTGTTCTTAAACTCTGCACTCTTCACTCTCAACTCAGCACTTACTAATTCAGCAATTTGCCTCACAAACCACGGATCATATTTTGCTATCTGACATATCTCTTCTACGCTGACACCAAGACGCAGTGCTTGTGCTGCCACTAGTAGACGGTCAGGGGTCGGGCGCGAAAGTTCGCTTCTGGCTTCATCAGCATCTTTAAGCGCGATTTCATTAAGACCGGTAAGTCCGGTTTCTAATGAGCGCAAAGCTTTTTGCAATGCCTCCTTGAAATTGCGTCCCATCGCCATTGATTCACCAACTGATTTCATGGCAGTAGTTAAGATTGGTTCTGCGCCGGCAAATTTTTCAAAGGTAAAGCGGGGAATTTTTACTACTATATAATCAATTGTCGGCTCAAAAGAAGCCGGCATTTCAGTTGTCAGCGGTCGGTGGTCAGCGGTCAGCAAAGAAAGATTTTCTTTCTGGTCGCCGGTCGCTGGTCGCTGACCACTGACAACATCATTTGATATTTCATCAAGAGTATAACCCACCGCCAGTTTTGCTGCCACTTTGGCAATAGGAAATCCGGTAGCTTTAGAAGCAAGGGCAGAGCTGCGGGAAACGCGGGGATTCATCTCAATTACGAGCATGCGACCATCAACAGGATTTACCGCAAACTGCACATTTGAGCCACCCGTATCCACACCAATTTCACGCAGCACAGCAAAAGAAGCATTGCGCATTTTCTGATATTCTTTGTCGGTGAGCGTAAGTGCTGGTGCAACAGTTATGGAGTCACCTGTATGCACACCCATCGGGTCAAGATTTTCAATGGAGCAGATGATGATGCAGTTATCCGCTTTATCGCGTACCACCTCCATCTCAAATTCTTTCCAGCCCAGAACCGACTCATCAATCAGCACCTCGCCAATCGGCGAAGCATCCAGACCGCTTAAAATTATCTGCTCAAATTCTTCATGGTTATAGGCAATGCCACCACCTGCTCCACCCATAGTGAATGATGGGCGGATGATTGCTGGAAGCCCTATATGTTTCATAGCTTCACGCGCTTCATCAAGCGACTTCACCACCGCGTTTTTGGGAACTTCCAGACCAATTTTTTTCATTGCGTCATTAAAAAGCTGACGGTCTTCGGCTTTATTTATTGATTCCAGCTTCGCGCCAATAAGCTCAACATTATATTTGGCAAGAACACCGCTTTCCGCCAGAGCCTTGGCACAATTAAGCGCAGTTTGTCCGCCCATGGTCGGAAGGAGTGCATCGGGACGCTCTTTGGCGATAATTTTTTCAACCATTTCCGGAATAATAGGCTCGATATATGTGGCATCAGCAAGGTCAGGATCAGTCATGATCGTTGCGGGATTGGAATTCACCAATATCACGCGGTAACCCTCGACTTTCAATGCCTTACAAGCCTGCGTCCCCGAATAATCAAACTCGCATGCCTGCCCGATAACAATCGGTCCCGCGCCGATTATCAAAATAGATTTTATGTCAGTTCTTTTTGGCATTTTTACATAGGTCTTTCATTTTCATTATAAATTCCGAATTTATATGGCAATTGCAAAGAATCCTTTTCTAATAACAATTTTTGTCCACGAAAATACATATATATTTTCTTTTCACTTTGTTCATCTACTCTTATAAACAGAGAGGCTGTGCCTACTCCATGGTCGCTATAAGTCGCAATTATTGGCGTATCTATCGGACAATATTTATCAAACACCATATCGTATTCTTTCGCCGACATATCTGCCCAAAGGCAAAATTCTTTGCCATTCAAAAACAAGCCTTTCTTATTAAGAACAAAAACTGGGGATTTATTTCTCACATCTTTCAAAATAATTGGCAAATTACTATTATCAGTATGCAAGTACGTTTTACCATGTTGTAAGGGATAAAAAAAACCCTGCGCTAAAACACAATATGATGAATAAATAAAACAAATAATGGCAATGATTAAGCAAGCCTTTATATTGGTAAATTTTGACATTGTGGTCACTTGCTCATATTCTTTATAAATTCATCAAATAAATAGGCACTATCGTGCGGACCCGGTGATGATTCCGGATGATACTGCACCGAAAAAATTGGCTTTCCTTCCACGCGGAGTCCTTCAACAGTCCCATCGAATAGTGAAGTGTGAGTCACCGTAACACCTTCCGGCAAACTATCAGCCACTACTGCAAAACCATGATTCTGGCTGGTTATCTCCACTTTTCCGGTAAGATGATTTTTTACCGGATGATTCGCACCGCGATGTCCCTGTGCCATTTTCACGGTTTTACCGCCAAGTGCCTGCGCCAATAACTGGTGTCCGAAACAAATGCCAAAAATAGGTATTCTGCTTGCTATAAGTTCGCGTAATATGGGCGTGGAATATTCATGCGTCGCTTCCGGATCCCCCGGACCATTTGATAAAAATATTCCGTCCGGCTTATAACCTAAAATGTCCTGCGCGCTGGTGGCAGCGCGAACTACGGTTACTTTACAACCACGCTCGACAAGACAGCGCAGGATATTCTGTTTTGCACCGTAATCAATGGCAACTACATTTAAATTACCAGGTTTTGCTTTTTTGTTTTTAGAATATATATCCCACTCACCATTTACCCATTTATATATTTTACCGGTAGAAACAGTCCTTGATAAATCAAGCCCTTTCATATTGGGAAATGCTTTAAGTTCCGCCAGGGAATCATCTATATATTGCTGCACATCTTTTTCTGGAAGCCTGAATATAATGGCATTCTGCGCGCCTTTTTTGCGGATATGGCGAGTCAAAGCACGTGTATCAATCCCGCAAATTCCAGTCACTGAATTGGCTATCAGCCAGTCATTAAGTGATGATTCGCTACGAAAATTAGATGGCTCAGTGATACGCTCACGTAAGATAAGACCACTGGCAAAAACAGAGGTTGCTTCAATATCTTGCCTGTTGCAACCAACATTTCCTATATGCGGGAAGGTGAAAACTATGATCTGTCCGGCGTAGGAAGGGTCAGTGAGTGTTTCCTGATAACCAACCATTCCGGTATTGAAACATATTTCTCCGATAGAGGAATTCTCTGCCCCAACCCCTTCACCAAAAAACACGCTCCCATCTGCAAGAAGCAAGCAGGCAGTGGCATTCTTTGGGATGGATATATCAGTCATCTACGCAAGTTTCGGTATTAATTTATTAAAATTTCGCGGATATTATGCGCTATGTCCCAGCGTGTCAAGGGGCAGGGACTTTGTTTGACGCGCTGTTAACAAACCCTATTATGACTCGCTGCAAATTGTATTTTCTGCATAAACCCAGGAGCCTTCTGGAAGGGCTGCTCAGTCAGGGGAAAATAAAAATCCGTGGAGCGGTGCTCAATCTGGCAACCGGCAAGGTTGATTTCTGCCAT
>JBEBHV010000176.1:0-4455 GCA_040080715.1 Rickettsiales bacterium
ATGTGTATAAGAGACAGTCCGAAGACGGACAGATAATCGGCAGTTTTGGCGATGTTTATGGTGAATATATAAGCTATAAGGACTTTCCATCTACACTTATTTCCGCAGTGATTGCCACTGAAGATCGTAATTTCCGCCACCATTTCGGCATTGATCCTATAGGCTTGCTCAGAGCTACCATTGCCAATATAAAAGCCGGACATGTGGTACAAGGTGGCAGCACCATCACTCAGCAGGTTGCAAAAAACGTATTCCTCACACCGGAACGCACTATAATACGTAAACTTAAAGAGATGCTGCTGGCTTTCAAACTGGAATATAATTTTTCCAAAGAAGAAATTATGGCGATTTACCTGAACCGCGTATATCTGGGCGCAGGAAGTTATGGGGTTGATGCGGCAGCAAAACGTTATTTTGATAAATCCGCCCGTGACATGGTTCTTGCCGAATCAGCAATTGTAGCTGGCTTGCTTAAAGCTCCTTCCCGCTATGCACCAACCAGCAATCCGTCACTTTCACGCAAACGCGCAGATCAGGTTCTGGTCAATATGGAAGATGCGGGTTACCTGACAAAAATTCAATCGCAGAATGCCAGAAAAGAACTTGAAAACTCTATGAAAGGTCGTAAAGCAAACTCACAAAGCACCTTCTACTTCGCCGATTGGGTAGTAGATCAGCTCCCTGAATATATAGGTAGTGTTGATGATGATCTGGTAGTTACCACGACTTTGCAGCCAAAATGGCAGATAATAGCCGAAAGAACGGTCAATGATGTTATAACCAAGAATTTTGAGAAAATGAACGCATCACAGGCAGCCATGATAGCAATGTCACCCGACGGTGCGTTAAGAGCAATGATAGGTGGGCTTAACTATGCAGAAAGCCAGTATAACCGAGCCACCCAATCCCGACGGCAACCTGGTTCGGCGTTTAAACCATTTGTATATATGGCTGGACTGGAAGACGGAATGACGCCGGACACAATAATGGAAGATGCACCACTTTCCATAAAAGTTGCAGGCGGACGCTGGCAACCACAGAATTATACCCATAAATACAGTGGCGAAATGACTCTTAAAGAAGCATTAGCCGAATCAATTAACACCATTGCCGTACGTATCAGTGAAGCAGTTGGTCGCAAGCAGGTTATTGCCATGGCAAAAAGGCTTGGAATCTCGGAAGAAATGCAGCCACTACCCAGTATCGCTCTCGGTGCCACGGAAGTTGATTTATTAGAACTTACCAACGCTTATGCCCATCTGGCAGCAGGTGGCAATGTTGTTTACCCATATGGTATCATCGAGATACGCACCGTTCATGATAAAGTACTTTATAAACGCCGTGGTGAGAAAAAAAGCAATGTGCTTAATGAAAATATCGTAGCAATGATGAATGAAATGCTGACTAGCGTAATCACCAGTGGGACTGGACGTAGTGCGCAGATAGGCAGGTCGGCAGCAGGAAAAACCGGAACAACTTCTGACTATAAAGATGCCTGGTTCATAGGCTACACGCCCGATCTGGTTGCCGGTGTGTGGGTAGGCAATGATGATAACGAACCAATGAAAAAAGTAACAGGTGGCACTCTTCCTGCCGCAATCTGGCATGATTTTATGAAAGAAGCATTAGTAAACACTCCAGCAACTGAACTGCCAATAGAGAGGGGATTTTTCTCTGGTATGCCGTGGAACAGCAACACACCTGATTCACCGGAAAGACCAAATAACGAACAGGATGTAGAGCTTGGTGATTCTTTCTGGCAGAAATTGCAGGGAATCCGTTGATGGTAAATGAGCGTAGCAATAGCAGTTGGCAGAAAGATTTCTTATTTTTGTTTGTTCTGGTTTTTTTGTTTTTCTGCATAGGGCTTGGTGTGCGACCATATATAACGCCCAGCGAAGCGCGCTATATAGAAATTCCCCGCCAGATGCTGGCTACAGGTGATTTTATTACCCCGCATATAAATGGTGTGCAGTATTTTGAGAAACCACCGCTATTTTACTGGATGCAGGCTTTTTTCTTAAATCTTAGCAATAATGAATTCATGGGCAGGATGGCAACAACATTGGTTGTCACTCTCACCTGCCTTGTGACTTATGCAACTGGCAGATTGTTATATAACAGAATGACCGGATTGCTGGCAGCAGCAGCCCTTGCCACTTCGGTTATGGGCTATTGCCTCAGCCGTGTTGCCATGCTTGATGCTCCGGTTACGCTGTTTATTACCTGCACCATATCCAGCTTTATATTCGCGCAAATAACAAGGCGGAAAAAATTTTATTATTTTATGTATGCCTCAGCAGCCCTTGCCGTAATGACCAAAGGGCTGATTGGCATCGTGATACCTGGCCTAGTTATAGGCAGCTGGATAATATTTACAAAAAACTGGAAAATCCTGAAAGAAGCACGCTTGTTTACCGGAACGCTGTTATTCCTCGCCATTGCTGCTCCGTGGCATATTTTAATGGCGATGGAACATCCGCAATTCCTGGATTTTTACTTTATCCATGAGCATTTTAACCGTTTCCTGAGTAACGAACACAGGCGCACCGCCCCATGGTGGTTTTTCATAGTGGTTACTTTAGTGGGGGCGATACCGTGGATATTTTTTGTCATCCCGCACTTGATGCGGAATCTAGGGCAACAGATTAAGTCCATAGTAATTTCAAAAGATTCTCACTTTCACAAAGATAACAAATTATTCCTAATTATCTGGATATTACTGCCCCTGCTCTTCTTTTCTTCTTCTAATTCTAAGCTTATTCCTTATATATTTCCTATTTTCCCGCCGATTTTTATATTGATAGGTCATAGACTGGCAAATATCTGGGCAATAAGGAAAGATTTAATTATTTCCGCAATGGGAATTATGATGGCAATATTTATTTCTGCCAACTATATTGCCCCAAAATTCGATGAACGTAGCATAAAGTCGCTTACTGAGCTTCTAAAACCACAATTGAAAGATGATGACATAGTAGTTTCCTATAACAGCTACTGGCAGGATCTGCCGGTGTATCTTGACCGGAATGTAATAATTGCCGGATGGACCGGTGAACTTCATTTTGGCACTAAATTTACGCCAAATGCCAAAGACTGGATGATTGATCTTGATGATTTCTGGGAGAAATGTGCGGCGGCTAAAACCAGTGTTTATGTATTTATAAAACTTGAAGATTATAAAAACATTAAAGAAAACATGGACTGTAAGTTGCACGAACTATCGCAATATGGCAAAACGCTCCTTTTAAAGAAAGATTATAATAAATGACCGAACAGCAGTTTTTACCATTTGCCAAACCCACTATAAGCGAAGAAGCCATTGCTGAAGTAGTGGATACTCTGCGCTCAGGATGGCTGACCACCGGTCCTAAAGTAAAGAAATTCGAGGAAATTCTTTCCAAATATCATGGAGACAGGCAAGCACTTTGCGTTTCCTCGGCAACTGCTGGCTTACATCTGGTGCTGCTCTCACTGGAACTCAAGGAAGGCGATGAAGTAATAACCACGCCAATGACTTTTGTGGCAACTTTGAATACTATTATACAGGCTGGCGGAAAACCTGTTTTGGTTGATATAGACCCCAATACATTGAACATTAACCCGGATTCTATCGAAGCTGCGATAACCAGCAGAACACGGGCAATTATTCCGGTACATTTTGCAGGTCTGCCCTGCGATATGGACGTAATTTATGACCTGGCAAAAAAGCATAATCTGCGGGTGATTGAAGACTGCGCCCACTCTATTGGCGCGACCTATAAAGATAAGAGGCTTGGTAGTTTTGGCGATATTCAGGTAATCAGCTTCCATCCTAACAAGAATATAACCACGGGTGAAGGTGGTGCTATCATAACCAACGATTCAGCCCTTATCTATAAGTTGGAAAGGCTACGTTTCCACGGGATTGACCGTAATGCGTTTAATCGCTTCTCCAAAACCGGTACGTTGCAATATGATGTGGTAATGCCCGGGTTTAAATATAACATGATGGATATTCAGGCAGCACTTGGGATACACCAGCTTCCGGAACTTGCCGGTTTTATTGAAAAACGTACAGTCCTTGCCCGTCGCTACCTTGAGGTTCTAAGGGATTGGGAGGAGTTCACCCTACCACAAGAGCCGCAATACGCGCATAGCCATGCCTGGCATTTATTTACAGTCCAACTTAAACAAAATGCCGCCGGACTTGACCGTGACGGGCTGATAAACGCCATGAAGGCAGAAAATATAGGGATTGGGCTACATTATCAGTCAATCCACACTTTTACTTATTATTCCCGGGAATATGGCTGGAAACCTGATGATTTCCCTAACTCCCTAGCGGCAGGAGATAGTGTTTTCAGCCTGCCATTATTCCCAACCATGACCATACAGGAACAGGACATGGTAATAAAATCGCTGGAAAAGGTGTTAAAAAAATAATTTTCTTATCCCCTCTCCCGCTTGCGGGGG
>JBEBHV010000177.1:0-4444 GCA_040080715.1 Rickettsiales bacterium
ATGCTGGCTTGATACGGCGTGGACTTGCGCCGCTTTCTGCTGAGATATTACATCTGGATGAGCAAAAGCGGAAAGAGCAGACGAAATTGCAAGAGATGCTCGCCAAGCGTAATGGTTTTGCAAAAGCCATTGGTGAAGCAAAAAGAACCGGTGCTGACACCAGCGCAATTATGGCTGAATCAAAGCAACTCAATGATGAAATTGTCAAACTTGAAGGCGCACTGGCTGGGCGTGGTGCGCTGGAAGAAATGCTGGAGACCATTCCTAACCTGCCTGCGGCTGATGTTCCTGAGGGCACGGATGAACATGGTAATGTAGAAGTACGAGTGGTTGGTAAGAAACCGTCCCCCCTCCTTCCTCCCCCCATTGGGGGGAGGTTAGGTGGGGGGCTACCAAAAGCGCATGATGAACTTGGCGTAAATCTTGGGCTGATGGATTTTGACGGGGCTGCTAAGCTCTCCGGCGCAAGGTTTGTGGTGCTGAAAGGCGCGCTCGCAAAGATGGAACGCGCACTGGCTAATTTTATGCTGGATATTCATACCAATGAATTTGGCTATACTGAGCATGTGCCACCATTACTTGTGCGCGAAACTGCAGCGTATGGCACAGGAAATTTACCAAAATTTGCTGAAGATTTATTTAAGACGGATAATGGTTTTTATTTGATACCGACAGCGGAAATGCCGCTTACTAATCTGGTGGCTGATACTATTATTGACGCTGAGTCTCTGCCTATACGCATGACGGCCTACACGCCATGTTTCCGTTCAGAGGCTGGGGCTGCAGGGAAAGATACCCGTGGAATGGTGCGCCAACATCAATTTTCCAAAGTGGAATTAATCAGCGTGGTTGCTGCTGACAAATCCGAAGCTGAGCATGAACGCATGACCGCTTGCGCAGAAGAGATTTTAAAACGCTTGGGTCTACATTACCGTGTAATGTTGCTCTGTTCAGGTGATATGGGTTTTTGCTCACAAAAAACCTATGACATAGAAGTTTGGTTGCCAGCACAGGATACCTTCCGTGAAATTTCCAGTTGCTCTAATTGCGGAGCATTTCAAGCACGCCGGATGAAAGCTCGCAGCAAAGCCAAAGGAGCTAAGGAAACAGAATTTGTGCATACTCTCAACGGCTCTGGGCTTGCCATTGGTCGCACTATGGTGGCAATTCTGGAAAACTACCAACAGGCTGATGGGAGTATTGTTATTCCTGAGGCGTTGCAACCTTATATGGGCGGCTTGAAAGTGATAGTGGCTTAGGGCGTAAGGCTTAGGGCTTAAGTAAAGGATTAGAGGGGAAGAATGGAAGTAAAAAGTTATAAGGATTTAAAGGTATGGAATCAGGCTCGTGTTTTTGTAAAAACAATTTATATTGCAACAAAGAAATTTCCTAAAGAAGAGCAATTTTCTCTTACTTCACAAATCAGGAGATGTGCAATTTCAATTCCTTCTAATATAGCTGAAGGATATTCCCGACATGGATTGAAAGACTATATAAGTTTTTTATCTATAGCTTTTGGCTCCACGGCAGAATTAGAAACACAATTATTATTAGCTTCTGATCTGGAATATATTACTGTAGAGGAATGTAATAATTTATTGCAAGAGCTACTCCATATACAGAAAATGCTTTATAAATTACGCGATTCACTTAAAGCAAAATTATAATTATGACTTCTATCTTAAGCCCTAAGCCTAAAGCCATAAGCCATAATGCACTGCGCATCCTCATCACCAACGATGACGGCATCAATGCTGAAGGTTTAAAAGTTCTGGAGAAAATTGCTCTTGGCATTTCTGATGATGTATGGGTAGTCGCGCCGGAACAGGAACAAAGTGGCGCGGCTCATTCGCTGACATTGCACCTTCCGGTTCGGGTACGTAAAATTGAAGCCAAACGTTATGCGGTAAGCGGTACGCCGACAGACTGCGTTCTGCTGGCTCTTAAAGAAATTATACCTGTGGAAGAAAAACCTGTGACGCTGGTGCTTTCCGGTGTAAATTACGGTTCTAATGTCGGTGATGATGTTACTTATTCAGGAACAATTGCCGCAGCTATGGAAGGAACTGTACTTAATATACCTTCAATTGCGTTGAGCTTACTTGCTAATGGTTCAGAAAAAATGCACTGGGAAACAGCAGAACAAACTGCACCGGAATTAATAAAAAAGTTAATAGAAACGGGGTGGGCAAGTAATACACTAATTAATATGAATTTTCCTGATTGTGCGCCGGACAAAGTGCGTGGCGTTAAAGTCTGCAGGCAGGGAAAACGCATAGTAAATATCAAGCTAAGCGAAAGAGCTGATCCTAAAGGAAGACCGTATTTCTGGCTGGGTGGTGAACGCGATAACACACCGGAAAAAGCTGGAGTGGATATTGATTATTTACACGCTAATTATATAACCATAACACCTATTGGCATGGATCTAACTGACTATCAATCCATGGAAAAAATCAGCAGTTTATTTAATTAAAAATTAATATTTTACTGATAACACTCAGCTTCGTGAATTATACAGAAAAATCATATTCATCTTTTCAAAAGACATCAGCAATTACAATGGCTGCAGATGGTATTCCTGATCGTATACGTTTAATCATGAATCTGCGGCGGCGTGGTATTCGAGATGCCAATGTTCTGTCGGCTATGGAATCTATTCCACGCGAGCTTTTTGTTGAAGAAACGTTTTCTGAGCATGCCTATGAAGATACTGCCTTGCCGATCAATTGTGGGCAGACCATTAGCCAGCCTACTATAGTGGCAAGAATGACTGAAGCCCTGATGCTTAAGCCGAGAATGAAAGTCTTGGAAATTGGAACCGGTTCAGGTTATCAAGCAGCAATACTAGCAAAATTGGCGAGAATGGTGTATACGATAGAAAGGCATAAAGATTTGCTTGCTGTTGCTGAGCAGAGGTTTTTACACTTAAGAATTACCAATATTGTCACTAAACGTGGTGATGGTTCAAGAGGATGGAAAGAAGCCGCGCCCTTTGAAAGAATTATAGTGACAGCAGCTGCCGATGATATCCCAAGCATGTTAGTTGATCAGTTGGCGGTTGGTGGTATAATGGTGATTCCTGTTGGTGAAAATGTTGCGCAGCAGGAATTATTGCGTTTGACTAAAGGCGAAGATGGTAAAATACTTACGGAAACACTAATGGATGTAAGATTTGTGCCGCTTATCGCAGAAAAATAAAACATTCTTGTTATGATATAAAATATTTAGAGGTTCATATGTTAAGGATTAGCGTTGTAATTTTGTCGGTAGTTTTTATTGCTGCCTGCACCCAACCACCAGCAAGGGTGGATATGAGGGGGCAGCAAACATTCAGCCGTGGAAGCCAGCCAAATTACAATTCATCGAGCAGCTACAATTCAAATTCCAGCTATAGCTCTGATTATAAAGATACATCATCTTCTTATTCTGCTCCCGTTTCGCAGGCTACTGAATCGAAAGCTTCGGTAAGCTCTATAGGAATCAGCGATTTAGCTCCGCCATCTGAGACAAAACCAACCCCGCAGATAGAGACAAATGATGAAGAGTTTTCCGCACCTGTTAAGACTGAGAAAAAGAGCTATGGAAGCAAACCGGCGTTAAAAACCACGGTCAATCCATGGACAAACAAACCACGTGGTTCTAACGAAAAAAATGAGATTAAGGAAGTAATTAAAACAGCCCAGAAGGAATCTCCTAAAGAGGAAAAGAAAATTGTCTTAAAAACAAAATCATCTTCTGAGCTTAAATGGCCAACTGCAAGTAATAAAATAATATCATCATTTGGTTCAAAGGGTGCTGGAAGAGCTAATGATGGTGTAAATATCGCCGCCGATGAGGGAAGCCCCGTCTGGGCGGCGGCAGACGGTCAGGTTGTTTATGTTAAGAATAATGTAAAGGGATATGGCAATATGGTTCTTGTCAAACATTCCGGCGATAGAATAACCAGCTACGCCCATTTGAGCAGTATAAAAGTGAATAAGTATGAGAAAATAGCGCAAGGGGAAATAATCGGCTATGTGGGGACTACAGGCAGTGCTAAACGCCCTCAATTATTCTTCTCACTTCATAAGGGCAGGGAAGCTGTAAATCCACAGAAATACGTCAGCACTCAACTCGCCGGTTTGTAGTTGTTGCAAAGCATTATCGCGCTTGTCATCCTGAGCGTAGAGTAGCCGAAAGCAAAGATTACTCATTTCATTCGGAATGCCAAGCACTGTCACCACCGAGCGGGGGCAGTGATTGACTAAAATATTGACCTGCAACAAATGAATGGGTTGTACGACTGTTGAACTGCTCTGTCTTCCACTTCCCTGTCTGCTTTTTGTAGTATAAGTTTTTTACGAACTATAAACTATAGTCATTTGAGAGTAAAAATCCCCAATTCTTGTCATTGCGACTGCGAGCATAGCGTGGCAGGAAGCAATCCAGTATTTTCAACATG
>JBEBHV010000178.1:0-4427 GCA_040080715.1 Rickettsiales bacterium
TTGTATATCTGCTGCTTAGCCTGAAGAAAAATGAGCGTGTGCGTGTGCGGGTTTGCACTGATGAAAAAACGCCGATTCCTTCTTCTATATCATTATTTTCTTCCGCCGGATGGTATGAACGGGAAGCTTGGGATATGTACGGAATATTATTTGCGGATCATCCTGATTTACGCCGGATACTCACTGACTATGGCTTTGAAGGTCATCCACAGCGCAAGGATTTTCCGCTGACCGGCTATGTTGAACTTCGCTACGATGTTGAGCAGAAACGGGTGGTATATGAACCGGTTAAGCTCAACCAGGCATACCGCAATTTTGATTATTTAAGTCCGTGGGAAGGTGCGGATTATGTTCTTCCGGGTGATGAGAAGGCTGGCAAGTAGCAGAGTGTGGAGTGTTGAGTGTGGAGTGTAAGAAGGAATATGAGGTAGTTGAGAGCCACGAAAATTTGGAAGTGTGGCAGATTGGAATCAAATTGGTAAAACTTATTTATCAGCTAACTGATAGCTTTCCTGATAAAGAAAAATACCGTTTAACTGACCAAATGTGTAGAGCAGTAGTTTCTATACCATCCAATATTGCTGAAGGTGGTGCACGAAAATCAACAAAAGAATTTATGTGTTTTATTTCTATATCAATAGGCTCGCTTGCTGAGCTAAGGACACAAATTGTTATTGCGAGAGAGCTTGGGTATATTAATAAAGAGGCTATAAGTAAAATTTCAGCACTTGTGGTGGTTTTGGGTAAAAAGTTACACGGATTATACAACGCATTGGAACGAAAGAATGCCTAAAAAGAAACCACACTCTACACTCCATACTCCACACTCGTCTTATAAAATAAGACCTGCCCGCCTCGAAGATTTTGAGGAGATATACGATATTTTCTGCGACGTGCTGAATGAAGGAAAAACTTATTCTTATACTCTTGCCGAAATGACTCCGGAGAGGTCGCTTGCTTATTGGATCTCGGCTAAAGGCACTCATTGTATGGTTGCTGACGTGGATGGGAAAGTGGCTGGTGTTGCTGCCGTTCGCCCGCATAGAACGGGCAGGGCGCACCATGTTGCCAATGCATCGTTTATAGTACATCCAGATTATCGCAGGCTGGGAATTGCCCGCGCACTCGGCGAAGCCGCACTTAAATATGCCAAAAAACATGGCTATAAAGCCATGCAGTTTAATTTTGTGGTCAGCGTGAATAAAATCGCGGTTGAGCTTTGGCAATCTCTTGGTTTCAAGATAGTTGGAACTCTTCCCAAAGGCTTTGATCACGCCAGCAAAGGCCTGGTGGATGTATATATTATGCACAGATTTTTGTAGGTAATATATGCCAGAAATTAGCCGATTTTTTGGTATAGTTATTTGTATGTTCGCTAATGAACATGCACCAGCGCATTTTCATGCTTATTATCAAGATTTTGAAATTGCAGTTGAAATAGAAACTGGTATTGTAGATGGACGTTTTCCGCCTAGTCAATTACGAAGCGTGCTTGATTGGTGTGAACTTCATCGTGATGAATTGATGGAAAACTGGAATATTGCGGTTGGTCATGGTATATTGAATAAAATTAAACCGTTATAATAGGGGATTATTATGGCTAATTATGCAAAGTTAATTGAAGCATCTTATGCAGGGGATTATAGCGTTAATCTACGTTTTTCTGATGGGGTATGCGGCATTGTTGATTTAGAAAGTGAGTTATGGGGTGAAATGTTTGAACCTTTGAAGGATAAAAAACTTTTTGCACAAGCTCGTATTTCTCCAGAAATACCAGTATTAATTTGGCCAAATGGAGCAGATTTTGCCCCAGAATTTTTATATGAACGTGCTAAGCAAGCTGAAAATAAGAGCCATTAGGATAAATTATGCGTCCAGAAGAGTATAGGCGTGGCTTGCGAAGGAATATGTAGATAACACACAGACTGCGCAGATAAATCGCGTAAAGCCGAATAGCAATTCTCTTGAAAATATAATATAAACTTAATAGACTCCTAGGCAACAAATAACCCAGCCACAAACATGACCCAAGAAACCAACACAAAAACTACTACCACCATCAACTTCGGACCACAACACCCGGCGGCGCATGGGGTGTTACGCCTTGTTTTGGAGATGGATGGCGAAGTTATTGAACGTGCCGATCCGCATATTGGGTTACTTCATCGTGGCACGGAAAAACTGATTGAGCATAAAACCTATCTACAGGCATTGCCCTATTTTGACCGGCTTGATTATGTGTCGCCGATGGCGCAGGAACATTGCTATTCACTGGCGGTCGAAAAACTGCTTGGCTGTGAAGTTCCGCTACGCGCACAATATATCCGCGTGATGTTCTGCGAGCTTACCCGCATCTTAAACCATATTCTTAACATCACGACGCAAGCCCTTGATATTGGAGCAATGACACCCCTATTATGGTTGTTTGAAGAGCGCGAAAAAATCCTTGAATTTTACGAACGGGCATCGGGTGCGCGTTTCCATTCTGCTTATATAAGACCAGGTGGAGTGCATCAGGATATTCCAAAAGGACTGAACGAAGATGTGTTGAAATTTGCAGAAGGCTTTACAAAATATATTGACGATGTCGATAATCTCTTAAGCGAAAACCGTATTTTTAAACAGCGTTTGGTTGACATTGGCGTGGTTTCTGCCAAGCAGGCGCAGGATTGGGGATTCTCTGGAGCGATGCTGCGTGGTTCGGGCGTGGCTTGGGATTTGCGGAAATCGCAGCCTTATGACTGTTACGCACAGTTGGATTTTGATATTCCTATCGGAAAAAATGGTGATTGTTATGATAGGTATTTGGTACGCATGGAAGAAATGCGCCAGTCTTTGCGTATTATCAAGCAGTGCGTTGAAAAAATGCCGGAAGGTCCTGTAGTGACTGGTGATCCGAAAATCGCACCACCTAAGCGCGCCCTTATGAAACAATCTATGGAAGCTCTGATTCATCATTTTAAACTTTATAGTGAAGGTTATCATGTCCCGATTGGCGAAACTTACACAGCAGTAGAAGCTCCAAAAGGCGAATTTGGTGTATATTTAGTTGCAGATGGAACAAACAAGCCTTACCGTTGTAAGATAAAAGCCCCGGGATTTGCGCATTTGCAGGCTCTTGAGTTTATGAGCAAAGGGCATATGCTGGCAGACGTGGTAGCAATTATTGGTACAATGGATGTCGTGTTTGGCGAGATTGACCGATGAAAAAGTTTTTTTCAGTTTTTCTTCTGTTATTCAGTATACTGCCTTTATTTTCTGTGAATGCGCAGGTTGTAAAAGCTGCACAAACAGAGCAAGCGGTAATTGAAAGCAAACCTACCAGCAGTCGTGATGTATTTCCTGCGTTGCCGCCATCGGCATTTTGCAAAAAAGAAGATCTGATAGGCATATGGAAGCTGGTGATGGTCTATGAGGTTCCTTCCGGCAGAGAGATAGAAATTTATACACAAAGGCCATTGCAATATTATGTTTTTGAAGCTGATTCGCGCTATGGTGAATATGTAAGCATATTAAGTGCGGCAACTTTGAAGGAAGTGCATGATAGCGTCATGAAAGGTCAAAGACAAATATTGCAATATTCACTTAATAAAAGCGGGATGGTGTTTTTTTATAAGGATGGTACTGCTGTTGACAGCCTTGCCTGTTTTATTGTAGCGAAGACCAACCCTCCCTTCGCCAAAGGGCAGTTACTGCTGATGCCGTCGGAAAAATCGGCAAGGGGCAGGCTGGTAAAAATTTATCAGAAAAGGTTTATGGAGTTGGAAATTCCCCCTGCAGTTGTATTTAAAAGCGATGATGATTCAGACGAACTGTTAAAGGAGCAGTTAAAATGATAACCAAAAGTGCGACAAGAAGAACAGAAGAATTAAAATTATGAGCAATAAATATCACTACTATCCGGAATTAGAGCCGGAAAGCTTTGTGTTTACTCCTGAAAACCTGCAAGAGGCAGGTGTCATAATTTCCAGATATCCGCAGGGAAGGCAGCAAAGCGCGGTTATGCCACTTCTTGCCCTTGCCCAGAAGCAAAATAATAGCTGGCTGCCGAAAATAGCAATGGATTATGTGGCAAATATGCTGGGAATGCCACCAGTCAAAGTCTATGAAGTTGCCAGTTTTTATACAATGTATAATTTGCAGCCGGTAGGTAAGCATTTTGTGCAGGTATGTACCACAACACCATGCTGGCTGAAAGGTTCAGATAAAATAGTTGAAGCCTGCGAAAACCGCCTTGGTGTGAAAATCGGCGAAACAACAGACGATGGGCAGTTCACATTACGTGAAGTGGAATGTCTTGGCGCATGCGTGAATGCGCCTATGTGTCAGGTAACTAGCTTTGGTGGTGATGATAATTATTATGAGGATTTGACTCCTGATTCAGTTATAAAAATAATTGATTCTCTGATGAGTGGTGAAAAACCTAA
>JBEBHV010000179.1:0-4366 GCA_040080715.1 Rickettsiales bacterium
ACAACAGTATCCGCAGTTGCTGGCTGTGTGGCATCTTCCGCTTATGCCTTAACCCAAACCACTCAAAGCTGCTCCCTTAGGTTTAAATTTCAGTGATTTTTCCTTAGAATAGCTATTGACAGTCTGCCTGTTATCTTCTAAATTCTGCGCTCATTTTCGCAAGGAAATAGTATTTTTCTTTGCAGTTCAATAGTTTATTGGTTGGGAATTAAGCCATGTTTGCAGTTATTCGTACAGGTGGAAAGCAATATAAAGTCGCGAGCGGGGATGTTATTTCCGTGGAAAAGCTAGAAGGCGCGGCAGGTGACAAGCTGGAAATCGGTGAAGTCCTGATGGCAGGAAATAAGGTTGGCGCGCCTATGCTCGCCGGTGCTAAGGTATTGGTTGAGATAATTAAACAGTTCCGTGATGATAAGGTAATCGTCTTTAAAAAGCGTCGCCGTCACAACTATCGCCGCAAAAAAGGTCACCGTCAGTATTTGACCGAAATAAAAATCACAGAAATTAAAGCTTAAGGCTTAAGGAGCATCTCATGGCACATAAGAAAGCAGGTGGTAGTTCACGCAACGGTCGCGATTCTGATGGTCGTCGCCTTGGTGTAAAAAAATTCGGTGGGGAAATGGTTATTCCGGGCAATATCATAATCCGTCAGCGTGGCACTAAAGTTTATCCGGGAACAGGTGTTGGCATTGGTCTTGACCACACAATATTTGCCACTCTTGAAGGGCGTGTGGAATTCCGCGAAAAAGCTCAAGGGAAAATGTTTGTATCGGTGGTTGCTGCGTAGATTTCAGGTAAGCAACGCCTGTTGTTTTATCTGCTCAACGGCGCGCAATAAATCATCCTCGTAGTGATGGTTCATACCGTATTCACGTTCCATCCGGCGTTTAACCTCGTCTGACGGCTCCATACCTTCACCGCTTTCAATTATCGCCCCATACTCTTCAATATCAAATAGCCCTTTTTCTCGTGCTTCCTTAAAAGATTGAGCCATACTGGGTTTAATGCACATATACGCCCAGCAGGGGCTTCCGCTTTCATTAACTCCACGACATAAAATCATGATAGTACATAGCAGATCAATCATTGCGTTCTGAGAAATCGGGGCAGGAGTATTTTGAAGTATAGCCATTTTTAAGCTCTTTGTTATACGGTTCGGTCTTTATTAGGAGTTTTTCCACCACCTATCATTTGTGGAGCAGAAACATCATGAACTGTAGCAGAAGCAAGTAGCGTGGTATTAGCTGTTAATGCGGAAGAAAAATCACCATCATTAAATTTCTCAAATTTTTCATTTGTAGATAATTTTTTGACCACCCCTCCTACTCCTATTAATGCCCCAGGAAAGTTCGAGCTGGCGGTGGTTATTTCAACCCCAACTTTATTATCCATTGCAACATTACCAACGGAGGTTCTCAAATCCATCATCATCATAACACCAACTCCCTGTCGATAATTTTTAGAATTTGCTTATATTCTATATAGTTACTTTATTTTTATATTATGAAGGTTCTGTAACTATCTACCCTTATAATAACAGACATATTAGCAATATTATATTAATGAAATGTTACACTTTTTTGACAGAAATAGAGAATACCGTTTAAAATAGTTAATTATTCCTATAAAAAAATACTATTGCTTTCAATCCAACATATTGATATATAAAAATTTATGGAAAAAGAAAATACTCCAATAACAATAGCCTATGGTGATGGCATTGGTTCAGAAATCATGGAATCCGCGCTTACAATACTACGTGAGGCAGGTGCAAGTATCAAAATCGAGACGATTGAAATCGGGCAAAGAATCTACAATATGGGGGCAAGGCATGGAATTCTGCCGTCAGCCTGGGATACGCTGAGTCGTAACAAAGTCTTACTAAAATCTCCAATAATTATACCAGCACCAATGATACCAGGCATGCCGGATTACGAGGACATAAATAAAATTATTTATAAAAAATTCAATTTATCAACAGAAAATCAGAGCATTTACACCATAATCGACATACCAGATTCTGAGTGGTTATCAGCATCTGCAACCATTGGAGAAGATTTTGCATTGTTTGAGACGACTCATGATTCCGCCCCAGAAATTGCTGGAAAAAATATAGCAAATCCTTCTGCTATCATTCAAGCCTCTATCATTCTCCTGCGACATATCAACCAGCCTGATACCGCACTTCTCATAGAGAACGCATTAAAGAGAATAATAAAAGATGGAATCCACACTGCTGATATTTACAACCGGAAAACCAGCAAGAAAAAAGTTGGTCTTGATGAATTCACCGAAGAATTAATCGCAAGACTTTAACAAATCTAAGCGGTTTCAAGCCATTTATTCAACATTGTTTCAATGCGCGTTTTATTAATAGGCTTGGTTAGAAAATCATCCATGCCAGCTTCGAGGCAACGCTGCTCATTGCCTTTAATGGCATCAGCTGTAAGAGCAATAACCGGAAGGCGTTTTCTATCTTCATTTTTTTCTTTATCACGAATTGCGCGGGTGCAATCATATCCATCCATTTCCGGCATATGGCAATCCATAAATACCATATCAAAATTTTCTGATTCCAGTGCAGAAATGGCCTCTATTCCATTGGTCGCTGTGACACTTCTATAACCTAACTTTGTCAAAAGATTGGTTAGCAGCAACCTGTTAACGCTCATATCATCGACAACCAGAATGTGAGCTTTCTTAGATTCTATAACTAATGATTGCTTCAACAAATTTTTCTCTTCATGATCGTGTAGAGATGCGCTTGATACCGAACGGTCAGTTATCAATTTCTCAGTATTACCTTTTTTATATGCATCCCATACTGATAAAATAAGATTTTTCAGTTGCAGTGGGTGATACGGTTTAAGGCAGAAGCCCAAAAACCCTTGCTTATGAATGAACTCAGGTGATGTCATCGCCCCAGATGACGAAGATGTAAGCATTATGAGAACTGTATTTTTTAATTCTGGATCATTCTTGATGTTATTTGCCAATTTTATCCCGTTTATTTCCGGCATCTGACGATCAATAAAAACTAAATCGTAAGGATTGCCACTGGAATGGGCTTTTTGTAGCATATCCATAGCTTCAGTTGCAGATAGTGCCACATCACAATTCTTAACCCAGCGTAATACATATCGTGATAAAATATACACGTTTACAGGCAGATCATCAACTACCAGAATATTAAGTCCTGATATATCGACATTTGAGTGAGTTGAAATTTTTCTTTCATTTTTGCCATATGGTAATTTGACGCTAAAAGAAAAAACAGAACCTTTTCCCAGCTCACTTATTACAGTTATATCGCCATCCATAAGCTTAGCTAAATCTTTACAGATTGGAAGGCCAAGACCAGTTCCTCCAAATTTACGAGTAGTCGATTCCTCCGCCTGTACAAATTTATCAAAAATACTCTCATATTTACTTTCAGGAATACCTATCCCGGTATCCTCCACTTCCATAAGAAGCTCTGCGCTATCACCATGATTAATAGAACTGATACGCAGAACCACATATCCTTTCTGGGTAAATTTAATCGCATTGGAAATCAGATTGAGCAATATCTGGCGAATTCTGCCAACATCGCCAATATAATAGTCAGGAACATTTTCAAACTCTACAAGCAGCTCAATCCCTTGCTCTTGGGTTTTGAACATCATAAAATCAGTGACATCTTCTACTACAGAATACAGGCTGAAATTAACTTCTTCCAACTCCAATATACCCGATTCAATCTTGGAGAGATCAAGAATATCATTGATAATTTCCAGAAGTGCATCACCAGATTTTTTTATAATATTAACCCAGTTACTCTGTTCCGGATTCAGGTCAGTCTCCTTTAACATATCCACAACCCCGAGCACACCGTTCATTGGTGTGCGGATTTCATGACTCATATTAGCCAGAAATTCTGATTTGCTGCGGCTGGCTTGTTCTGCCCTGTCTATTTGAATTAGCAGATCTTTCGTCTGCACTTCCACCATCTCCTGAAGATGATTTTTATGTTCTTCCAACTCCATACGCAGAGCATTTTTAACTTCTTCTTCTTTGCGCACACGCCTTGCAATGTTAGTTCCGTACCATGTCGCGACACAGACCAGAAGTCCTACTAATGCAAAAATCTGACTCTCAATTTTCCTTAAAAAATTTGCTTCAGATAATTGCACATTGGAAAACGTGGTTTGAATATCTGTCATTTTGACAGCTATCTTAGAAATAAGATTGGCATTAATGGCAAATGACTGATCCATTTTTGCCATATATATTGCAGCAGTTGCTTCATCTCCCTTAGCAAAATAATCAAAAATATTATCTGTGTGTATTTTTGTTTCCAACGCATTGCGTTCTATTGCATCAATAT
>JBEBHV010000180.1:0-4349 GCA_040080715.1 Rickettsiales bacterium
TCCTTATAATTAAAATTCATCTATTTCACTCACAAAACATTAGCACATATGTATCTAACTATATTGTTACAATATTGTGAAAATTATAATATATATATTATAGATTGTTTTATAAGAATATATTATATATACGCTAAAGTCGTTTACCATATCTGACATCTGACCTCCGCCCCCTAGTCCCTGCCTTACCCATACCTTCCGGTAATATAATCCTGCGTCTGCTGGTGTTCCGGCGAGGTGAATATTTTGCTGGTTGCTCCGGATTCCACAATCTTTCCCATATGGAAGAAGCAGGTTTTCTTGGAAACACGAGCCGCCTGCTGCATAGAGTGGGTAACAATTACAATGGTGAAATGTTCTTTAAGCTCATCAATCAACTCTTCAATTCTTGCAGTCGCAATCGGGTCAAGGGCGGAGCAAGGCTCATCCATCAATATGATTTCCGGATTAACGGCAATAGTACGTGCTATACAAAGTCTCTGCTGCTGCCCGCCGGAAAGACTTGTTCCCGAATCATGCAGCCGGTCTTTCACTTCCTCAAAAAGTCCGGCACGACGCAAGCTATTTTCCACCAGCGCATCAAGCTCACCTTTATTCTTTGTCATATTATGGATGCGTGGACCATACGCCACATTATCATAAATAGATTTCGGGAATGGATTTGGTTTTTGAAATACCATGCCAACCCATGATCGCAGTTGCACCACATCCTGCTCACGCGAGTTTATATCCCTTCCCTCCACCATTATTTCGCCTTCAACCCGGCAACCGTCAATAGTGTCATTCATCCGGTTGATGCAGCGCAGGAAGGTAGATTTACCACAGCCAGAAGGACCAATAAGCGCAGTAACGCTATTTGCCGGCATATCAATATTAATGCCAAACAATGCCTGCTTCGCACCGTAAAATACATTTAGGTCTTTGGTTCTTATCTTGCTTGTCATATTCCTACCACCGCACCTCAAATTTCTTCCGAAGTATTATCGCCAGCATATTCATGGCGACAAGTAGCACGAGTAAAACCAAAATACCAGCGGCGGTTTTTTCGGCAAATCCAGCCTCCGGACTTCCTGCCCAGAGGTAAATCTGCACGGGCATAACTGTTGCGGGCGAGGTAAAACCGGAAGGAATATCCGCAACAAACGCCACCATCCCAATCATAAGCAGTGGCGCGGTTTCACCAATCGCGCGCGCCATCCCTAAAATAGTTCCGGTCATAATACCCGGCATGGCAAGCGGCAAAGTATGGTGCCACACCATCTGAATCGGCGTTGCACCAAGCGCGCGGGCAGCATCGCGTATCGAACCGGGAATAGCTTTTAAAGACGTGCGCGTGGTAATAATAATCACTGGCAGAATCATAAGAGCCAATGTCATCCCGCCAACCAGCGAAGCACTGCGCGGAAGTCCCATAGTATTTATGTATATCACCAGCCCCAGAAGCCCGAACACTATGGAAGGAACAGCAGCGAGGTTGTTGATATTAATCTCAATAAAATCCACTAACCGATTTTTCTTTGCGAATTCTTCCAGATATACCGCAGTCGCCACACCAAACGGAAAAACCACCATCAGGCAGATGATTAGTGTAAAAAATGAACCAACCATAGCACCAAGAAAACCTGCACTTTCCGGATTGCGTGAATCACCTTTTGAAAAGAAACCGCTGTTAAAAACCTTCCTGATTACTTTATCTTCATTCAAAGTTTTTAACCAACGAATTTGATTATCATTAAGATTTCTATCACCTTCCGGAGTATTCTCAGAAATCCTACCCTTAAAAAACAAATCGGCATTGCTGGAAAGAGGCAGCCATATTTCTTTTTTTACTTCTTTATCAAGCAAAGAATTATCCGCATCCACCATCTTTTTTAACTCAAGACTGGCATTATTCGCAAGCAATGCATATAAATCTTTCAAATCATCTTTTGGATTAACATCAACAAATATATTCTTTAAAGCGAACCGTACCAATGGCATATAGCGGGAAGGAGTAAGCTCATCAATCTGCTCATCTTCCTTTAAACCTATATCAGATTTATTAAAAGTTACCGGAATCCGTACCTGATACTGAATAAAACCTGATGCTCCACTCTGAACAAGACTGCCTATCAGCAAAAACAGCATGAACACCGCCACAATAAGCGCGGCAAGTCCATAACACCGGAAACGCGCCTCACGACGCAAACGCTTTTTATGCCATGCCTCTTTATTCATCTTACACCGGGTTTTTCATTAGAGATTGCAGAGACTATAAATGGCTGGATATTTATTATTTCATCATGGAGCCGTTGTTTCGCATGCCATAAATCATAACCTCGTTGTTTGTTCAGCCATAGCTCAGCGGAAGTCGAAAATGCCATCCCCAAACGAACCGCCATTTCCGCAGTAATAGAGGTGTGTCCGTTAATCAACCGCGAAACAGATTTACGTTCTACACCCATACGTTCAGATACTTCCTTTATAGTAAGACCAAGCGGTTCAATATATAAAGTCAGTAAAGATTCACCAGGATGTGGAGGGTTATACATTTCCCCATCGGTATCAATATCATTTTTCTTTTTCATAATTCACTCCTCAGTGGTAATCTACATAGTCCACTATACTTACATTTGCATTTTCAAATTTAAAAGTTATCCGCCAATTTCCATTCACTTTCAATGCCCACAATCCTTTTTTGCTACCTTTCAACTGGTGTAATCCGGAATTAGGAAAATTTATATCTCCAATAGTTGCAGCAGTGTTTAGATGTTCCAATATAATCCTTAATTTTGCAGCATGCTTCACTTGGATACCAGATTTTGAACCAGTCTTAAAAAATCTTTCCAATCCCTTATGTGAAAACGATACTATCATTGCAAATGTACCATTAAAAGGTACATCAGGCAAATGCTTTTTGCATTTTTATATATTTTATTACAGAACAACACGAGATCCATGGGTATGCAAAGTATAATCAAGAATTTTCTAATCATAACGTTCTCTATATTTTTTTACTATTTTAAGGGCAACAACATTGAGAAAGAATGTCACACAAAACAAGGTAAGACCAAGGGCAAAAGCTGCCATTGTTTTCGGGCTGTCGAACTCTTGATCCCCAACCAGCAGTGAAACAATCTGTACAGTTACAGTCGTAACCGCATCCAGCGGGTTAAAGGTTAAGTTTGCCGACATCCCTGCCGCCATCACCACGATCATCGTCTCCCCAATCGCCCGCGAAATAGCAAGCAGAATCGCCCCGGCAATGCCCGGCAGAGCGGCCGGAAGTATGATGTTTTTTATGGTTTCTGATTTAGTCGCACCCAGCGCGTAAGCTCCGTCCCGCAAAGACCGTGGCACTGCTGTAATAATATCGTCAGAGAGTGAAGAAATAAACGGAATAATCATAACCCCCATAACCAGCCCCGCAGCCATCGCGCTTTCTGACGCGACATCAAGACCGATTGTCTCCCCCAAATCCCGTAACCATGGTGCAACAAAAATAATGGCAAAATAGCCATACACCACCGTGGGAATACCAGCTAATATTTCCAGTGCCGGTTTGAATAAATTGCGCGTGCTTTGCCGTGCATATTCCGCCAAATAAATCGCAGAAAATAACCCCACAGGAATAGCAACCAGCATGGCAATAAAGGTAATAAGCAATGTGCCAATGAATAATGGCACCGCCCCGAAAGCTCCGCTGCTACCAGCCTGATCCGGGCGCAACGCCATTTGCGGACTCCATTGCAAACCAAAAAGAAAATCCGTAAGCGGTACAATATTAAAAAAACGGATAGCTTCCAATAAAACTGAAAACACAATGGCAATAGCTATGATAATGGATGTCGCCGCCGCCATCCATAAAGCTATATAAACCAACTTCTCAAGCTTCCTTGACAGGCCTGATACAGGTCTATCTTTAAGCGATTTTACAATCGTCGCGTTCATAGGGGTGCTTATACCATCTGCCGCAACTATCACAATGTTTTTTTCTCGGATAATGGCAGATACTGCTATTATCTTTTGTTACCATCTCTATGACGCGATTATGCTATAGTAACTTTAGAGCCGTCCCCAGTTTTTAAAGTTCTTGTCTCTTTTTGATAATTCTGGTGGAGCTTTTTGTATAGAATCTTCCAGTGGTTTGGCGGACTCATTATCAGATTCAGGAGCAACTTTTTCTTTCTTTTGCCATTTTTCTATATGTTTTTTATCTCTTGTAGTAAATTTCCTAACATGCTCAATTTTTTCTGACTCCGCATTTTCTTCTGACAACCCAACCTCTGATTTTCTATTAATCTCAGACAATGTTCTTTTTACATTGTTAAATATAGTTATTAGGATATCTCTACCAATTTTACTGATAC
>JBEBHV010000181.1:0-4336 GCA_040080715.1 Rickettsiales bacterium
ACTACCTAACACCAAACCAATATACTCAACAAATCTTGAGGCAACAAAAAGTCTCATATCTATTGAACTAGTACACACGAATTTTTCATCATTGTATTAATGGTTTTATATCTCTATAATACGTTTTTCAGTTGTGTGCTATCTCATATCAAGGAATTGTTAAATTGTTGAAATTTGCTGCTAACGCTGACTTTCGTCAGAAATTAAAATCAGTCGTAATCTCTGGCAAGGAAGTTTATCCCATTGTGGAAGGTGGGAAGGGTATTGGTGCCAGCAACGGCACCAGCGCGGGCGCGTTTGCGGCAGCTGGTGCGGTTGGAACTTTCTCTGGTGTTAATGCCCAGTTTTACGACGCAAATGGAAAAGTTATTCCTTATACTTATAAAAGCAGCACCCGCAAGGAACGGCATGAAGAGCTGGTGGAGCAAAGTATTCGCGGTGGTATAACCCAGGCGAAAATTGCTCATGAAATTTCTGGAGGCAATGGACGTATCCATGTCAACGTTCTGTGGGAAATGGGCGGTGCTGAAAGGGTTCTTACCGGAATCTTAGAAGGCGCAAAAGGCATGGTGCATGGTGTAACCTGCGGTGCGGGCATGCCTTATCGCTTGGGTGATTTGGCAGCAAGTTATGGAGTGTATTACCATCCGATTATTTCTTCGGCGCGAGCCTTCAATGCCCTGTGGAAACGTTCTTATAATAAAACGGCGCAGTGGCTTGGCAGTGTTGTTTACGAAGACCCGTGGCTGGCTGGCGGGCATAATGGTCTTTCCAATGCGGAAGATCCAAACCTGCCGCAAGATCCATATCCGCGGGTGGCTGAGCTACGCAAAGCCATGAATAGCTTCGGTTTGCAGGAAGTACCTATCATAATGGCGGGAGGAACCTGGCATTTAAAAGATTGGGAAAACTGGCTGGATAATCCGGAAATCGGGAAGATTGCTTTTCAATTCGGTACGCGTCCTTTGCTAACGAAGGAAAGCCCGGTATCGCAGGAATGGAAAACTCGCCTGATGACTTTGGAAGAGGGCGATGTGTTTCTCAATCAATTCAGCCCGACTGGATTTTATTCCTCCGGTGTGAATAATGATTTTATCAAAGAGCTGCGTGGACGTACTGAAAGGCAGATTGAATACCGGCTGGAGCAGGAGGGGCTGTTTTCTGAACCGCTTCCGGTTGGTGCGCGTGGCCGTCCGGTTTTTGTGCAGCCTGATGATAAGGCGCGGGTGGATACATGGAAAGAGCAGGGGTTTGCCGAGGCGATGAAAACGCCGGATTCTTCACTGATTTTTGTTTCACCGCAGAAAGCTGAGGAGATCCATATTGATCAGGTAGAATGTATGGGATGCCTTAGCCATTGCCGTTTTTCCAACTGGAAAGACCATGATGATTACACTACCGGAAAAAAAGCTGATCCGCGCAGCTTCTGTATTCAAAAGACGCTGCAGGATATTATACTGGGAAAACCTGTTGACACCCAGCTTATGTTCTCAGGGCATAATGCCTACAAATTTAAGAATGATCCGTTCTATGCGGGTGGCTTTGTGCCGACGATAAAAGAACTGGTGGACAGGATTCTGACCGGTTATTAGATAAGTTTCTGACAAATAAATAAAATAAGAAGATATCTTCTCATTAATCAGTCATTTTAAATTGTCATTATACTTCAATATTTGTAACAAATATTTAACATAATAGTTAATATTTCTGCTATATAGTTTATTTGTGAATTTTTAGAAAGTTTAAAATGGCAGATCAGAAGCGTATAGTTATTATAGGCGCAGGCGCAGTTGGCACAAACGCTGCATTGGTTTTCGACAAGAAAGGTTTTAAAGTTACACTGCTTGAACGAACTGATGATATTTTAGTTGGCGGTGGGGTAGCGACAACTAATATAACTCATAGTGATGGATTTGAATACCATAAGCCTGATCATCGGACCACTGGTGAATATTGTATAGATGGTTCAATAACTAAATCCCTTCTTTTCCCTTCTCATATTTATCTTACCAAAACTTGCAGCGTAGATAAGCCTATACGCTTTTTTGTTTCCATCGATTCGGAAAATAAAGATGGGCTGACACCGGAAAATTTTGCAAAGAATGCTGAACATATGCGGCAACATTTTCACAAGCAGTTTGAACATTTAAGCAAATCACGAGGTGGAGTAGCGAGGGCTGAGAAACTGCTTGGTCGCAATCCGGAAACATTTGCTCATCCTTTAAAGCCGGAAGAGTATGCAGAATGTAAAAACATTGTTTGCGGATATGCCGGTTCTGGCACTGGCGTCAATATGCCACAGTATTATGCGATGTTAAAAGCATTGCTAAAATCCAGCAATGTTGATTTCCAATCCAAGCAGAATGTCACAAAAATTGAAAAGCAAAAGAATGGCTATTACAATATTACAAGTAATGGCAGAGTCATAAAGGCTGACCATATAGTTATTGCTACGGCGCATCAGGTGCCTGAAATTTGCGCGAAAATAGAAAATGCTGAATTTAAAAAGAAGGATGGGAACCGTTCTGCAGAAGGCACATATTATCTGAACTCAATGACCTACGTTAGATTACCAGCTACCAGTGATAAGAAGAAGATTGCTGATGTGTCGAGGCTGAACTTTACTTTGCAGGGTGATGGCGGTTGCATGTTTGCCTGTATATTACCACCTACAGATAAAGAAGATGGCTATGGCGCAATTTATTATCCATCGGAAAAGGGCAGTCAGTTTCAAAAGCATATATATGATAAGGAAAACACATCCCCTCCGCCAGTACAATGGGAGGATTATATAAAGAAAGGTCTTCCAAGTGAGCATCCTCATGTGTCGGCTACAATGCAGCAAGCATATCGCTATTATCCTTTTCTAAAGGATTATGCTGAAGTTGATAAAACAATATGCAGAACTGTATTTAATGCAGCAACTCCCGATAGTGATAAAGGGTTGGAGCGCCGCGTGCGTGGCATTATAGATGCGGATGTGATTACTGCTGACGGGCATATAACTGCTTTCCGCAGCCCCAAATGGACGAATTCCGAGTTGGTGGCGCTTATGGCCGTGGATCAAGCTATGCAGTCGCTTGGAAAAGGGGAGTTGCCTAAAAATAAGGAGCACGGTTTCGGACCGACAAATTTAGATATTGAACAAATCACAAGAGATTTAAATTTCCAAAATGTAAAAATGGAAATTAAAGATGCATTGAATTTTGCGAGAAAAAACAAATTGCCTGAGCGTTTAATAGATAAGGCTTTGTATGAGTTCAAGCCGATTCCAAAACGCGCATCAATTATAGAGCATGAAGTGGTGCAGAGGAGTAATTATTTAAGGTGATTACCATGCCTTCAATCCCCTTTCATATTGGCAAAAGGGGATTGAAGGACTTAAAGTTTATTTCTTCTCAGCAGGAGCAGGTGTATTTGCTCCATCCTTTGGCATATTTGCCTTTTTTTCATTCATACGCTTTTTTCTTTCTTCCATTTTGGCTTTACGGAAGGCATCCCATTCTTCTCTGGTTACCTTGCCATCTTTGTTGGAATCTCTCTCATCAAACTTCTTATTGCCAAAAGCAGTTGATTCTTCCCTGGTGATAGAGCCATCTTCATTAGTATCCATTTCTTTCCACATTTTTTCCATACGCATACCCTTGCGCTGCATCATTTTATCCTTATTCATTTCCTGCCCGGCAGCTGTTTGTTTCGCTGGCTCGGCAGTGGCAGGTGCTTCAGCTGCCATTGTGGCAGTGGAGATGGTGGCAAGTGCTTCAGCTGCCATTGTGGCAGTGGAGATGGTGGCAAGTGCTATTCCTAATAATATAGAGTTTTTCATATGTATTCTCCTTGTGGTTGCGGTTGTTGATGGGTAATATAGGCAAATAATGTCAGTCTTGTGTATAATAGGAGTCGGTACAGTATTTTATAGTACCTACCCGTATTGTTTGCACTATTTTTATTATTAGCTTTTCTTACCCAATTCTATTGTTGATTTTTATCACAGGCTAGACTAGAACCCGCTACTATTACAAAATCCGTGTATGGGTTTTGTGTTTACTAATTTATTTGGCATATGCTTTGGGGCAAGGTGTTTTATTATTAAGTTTGCGGGTGTAGTTCAATGGTAGAACGTCAGCCTTCCAAGCTGAACACGAGGGTTCGATTCCCTTCACCCGCTCCAGCACTTATGCCCATAAATATGTGAGAATTTTATTGCAAACAAATAACCAGAAAATATAAGGAAGGCATAATATGGCAAAAGAGAAATTTGAGAGGAATAAACCTCACTGTAATATCGGAACGATAGGTCATGTTGATCACGGCAAGACGAGTTTGACTGCTGCGA
>JBEBHV010000182.1:0-4287 GCA_040080715.1 Rickettsiales bacterium
AAAGCAGTTCAAGAATTGGCTAGACAACCGAGACGAAGTGTAGAAAAACTACACGAGTCGAAGGTTAACAACGCCAATTCTTGAAATGAGAAGAGTATAACTGGTTGTTTTTTGTTTGAACTTATGCAATAAGCACTCAAATCTTCTTGGGGTATTCATGTAGGGTACGAAAGGCTGGTTGTATGATCAAAAATATATTTTTATTTATTTCCATTCTTACATTTTCCTTTAATGCAAATGCAGAAAATACTGAATCGCCTGCAAATAACAAAAGGGAAGTTGTTACTATAGTCGCAGATACTTGGTGTCCATACAATTGTAATCCAAAATCTCCGCATCCAGGGTTCATGATTGATATAGTCAAGCAGGCATTTGCCAAACATAATATTGATGTTGAGTATACAACTATGCCGTGGACACGCGCCATAGAGGAAACCAGAAAAGGCATGCATACAGCCATTATTGGCGCATCAACTGAAGATGCTCCAGATTTCATATTTCCTACAACCAATCAGGGATTCATGATTAATAATTTATATATAAAAAATGGAAATCCGTGGAGATATTCTGGAGTAAATTCTCTAAAGAAAATTGTTTTCGGAGCAATAGACGGATATAGCTACAATGATGAAATTGACTCGTATATAAAAAAATACAAACTAAATCCTACCTATGTCGAAATGATGTCTGGCAATGATGCGCTTGCCATTAATGTCAGCAAACTTATAAGAGGGAAAATTGGCGTAACCATCGAATCAAAATACGTAATGGATTATTATTTATCTCAAAACAATCTGAAGGATAAGATTGTTGATATTTCATCCCTACCCCCATCTAACAGGGATGGCTTATATATAGCTTTCACGCCTAAAAACAAAAAAATCTCACAAAAATATGCAAATATAATATCTGAAGAAACTAAAAATATGCGGACAAGCGGTGAGCTGAAAAAAATTATGGATAATTATGGGTTGAGTGATTGGGAAATTGATTATAAGAAGTAATGTTCTGTCTATAGCTGTTTCAAGTCACCTCGAATATCCATCGGTTCTTACAGCTCTTTCGCGATCTTTTACTTGGTATACATATTCTACCATTAGGGTCGTTTTAACGCCTTTTTCACCTCTATCAAGGATTTCTTTTATAGTGCTTTCTTTCTTACTTTCATCATGCCCCCTCTCCTTCAGCAATCTGTCAACCGCACCTTCCAGAAGGTTTTGCTCATCACCATTCAAATCACTAAGCTTCACACTCTTTGGCTCTTGCTCCGACATATGGCTTCTCTGTCAATTCGTTGTTTCTCAATATCATCTGCCGTGAGACTATCTTAACTATTTCATCAAGTAAAATGACAAATCTGTTACATTTATTGTGGTTATCGCAACATCCGCCAACTGAATTATACCAGTTTACAAGCTGTAACCTGCTTTAGCACAACATTTAATGGTATATGTACCTTAATAATTTCCGGAAAGTATAATTTAAAAAGGGAAGGGATTACTCCCTTCCCTTTTCTATTTATTTATCCACCAGCTAATTAAGCCAGCATTGCCAGCATCAATATCGCCACAATGTTTGCAATCTTGATCATCGGGTTAACAGCAGGACCAGCGGTATCCTTATAAGGATCACCAACCGTGTCGCCAGTTACAGCCGCCTTATGGGCTTCTGAACCTTTGCCACCATGATGACCTTCCTCGATATATTTTTTAGCATTATCCCATGCACCGCCACCGGCAGTCATAGATATAGCAACGAATATACCGGTCACGATAATGCCAAGTAACATCGCTCCTACAGCAGCGAATGCTGCTTCCTGTCCAGCTATTGCATTTACTATTACATAAAGCACAACCGGAGCTGCAATCGGCAGCAAGGAAGGGATTATCATTTCCTTAATAGCCGCACGGGTCAACATATCCACTGCCCGACCGTAATCCGGTTTTTGCGTACCCTGCATAATGCCCGGCATTTCTTTAAACTGACGGCGCACTTCAACCACCACCGAGCCAGCAGCACGACCAACCGCCATCATTCCCATTGAACCAAAGAGATATGGAAGCATACCACCGATAAACAAACCAATAACCACATACGGATCATTTAGAAGGAATTGTACATTTAAATTCGGGAAATAATGCTTCAAATCTTCGGTATATGCTGCAAACAACACCAGTGATGCCAAGGCAGCAGAGCCAATTGCATAACCCTTAGTTACAGCCTTGGTGGTGTTACCCACCGCATCAAGAGCATCGGTAACTTTACGCACATCGGCAGGAAGATCCGACATTTCAGCAATGCCACCGGCGTTATCAGTAACCGGACCGTAAGCATCAAGCGCGACAATAATTCCTGCCAGAGCCAGCATGGTAGTTGCTGAAATAGCCACACCATACAGCCCAGCATTGGTGTAGGCAAAAATAATGCCCGCACAGATTATTATGATAGGAACAGCAGTTGCTTCCATGGAAACGGCAAGCCCCTGAATTACGTTCGTGCCGTGTCCGGTGGTCGATGCCTGCGCAATGCTTTTCACTGGTCGGTAGGCGGTAGAGGTGTAATATTCAGTTACAACAACTATAAGCCCGGTTATCACCAGACCAGCAAGAGCGCACCAATATAAGTTCATGGAACCAAAACTTATAGCTCCAACTTTATATTGCGCATCACCAATCAGTTTGTCAGTAACTACATACACCGCGCCAGCCGACAGAACGGAACTGGCTATCAAACCTTTATACAGCGCGCCCATGATGTTATTGCTTGCACCAAGCTTAACAAAGAAAGTTCCGATGATTGAAGTGATAATGCACACTCCGCAGATAGCCAGCGGGTACAGCATCAATATTTCCCGCGCAGCATCAACAAAGAAGATTGAGCCAAGCAGCATAGTGGCAACGATAGTCACCGCATAGGTTTCAAAAAGGTCAGCAGCCATACCAGCGCAATCGCCAACATTGTCACCAACGTTATCAGCAATGGTTGCCGGATTACGCGCATCATCTTCCGGAATTCCAGCTTCAACCTTACCCACCAGATCCGCGCCCACATCCGCACCTTTGGTAAAAATACCGCCACCAAGACGGGCAAAAATGGAAATCAGCGATGCGCCAAAGCTTAAAGCAACCAACGCCTCAACTAAGGAACGCTGTTCAATTCCAGATGACCTAAGGAATACATAATAACCAGCAACGCCGATTAGCCCTAAACCAACTACAAGCAATCCCGTGATTGCACCAGATTTAAAAGCTATATCAAGACCTTCTTTAAGTCCCTTACGTGATGCTTCAGTGGTGCGAACGTTGGCGCGAACTGAAATATGCATACCTACATATCCGGCAATACCAGATAAAACCGCACCGATAACGAAGCCTACACTTACATATGCACCTAATTTAAAAGCGAGCAAAGCCGCTATAACTACACCAACTATTCCTATCGCCGTATATTGCCTGTTGAGATAAGCACTTGCGCCTTCCTGAATTGCTGCGGCAATTGCCTGCATCTTATCCGTTCCGGTTGGAGCAGACAGAATTACCTTTGACATATAAATGCCGTATATAACCGCCAGAAAGCCGGAAGCTATCACCAGCTGCAGAATAAAATTGATGTCCATCATGAATACCCCTATTGCTTTAATTGAAGAAAATTACATCACCGAAGGACGAAACAATGTCAGAAGAGGAATGATGATGCAATTAAAATTTTAGGGGCTGATTGATATAGTAATTACAATTACTTTTTTGCCGCCGCGATAGCTTTGTTTATAAGTTCAATAGCTTTTTCTTTACCTTCCCAGCCCAGCACTTTCACCCATTTATTTTTCTCTAAATCTTTATAATGTGAAAAAAAATGCTCAATCTGGTCGAGGAGTATTTGAGGAATGTCTTTATAACTTTCTACACCATCGTAAAATGGGTGCAGTTTTGAAGATGGCACAGCCAGAATTTTCTCATCACCACCCGCCTCATCCTGCATCATCAGAACACCAATCGGGCGCACAGAGATAACTGCTCCGGGATGAATCGGGCGACGACCAATAACCAGCACATCCGCCGGATCGCCATCATCGGATAAAGTATGCGGGATAAAACCATAGTTGCAGGGATAGTGCATGGAGGTATGCAGGAACCTGTCAACAAACAGCGCGCCAGATTCCTTATCCATCTCATACTTAATAGGATCAGAGCCAAGCGGCACCTCGATAATCACATTTACATCATTAGGCACATTTTCGCCGATAGAAATTTTACTTATGTCCATTTTTTAATTCCATCTGTTAATAAT
>JBEBHV010000183.1:0-4257 GCA_040080715.1 Rickettsiales bacterium
ATATATTAAGATTTTATGACAAACGCCATAATCATAGGGTTATTCAATAGTCGTATAACCCATTGATTTGTCATACCGCACTTGTTGCGGTATCTGGAGCAAAAACTACAGTCAGTGGGCTTTACCCCAGACCCCGTTATAAAAACGGGGTGACAAGAAAAATCAATATGTTATGCATTTATTGAACCGCTCTGCCATAATCACCTGCAATGCTGGCTTTTCCAACACCAAGATCGCTATGTTTGTAGCTATTTGTAAGTTTTTTATTGATTTTACAGCCCCAATGAGGTAGCATGAGTAATGATAAGATAATTACATTCTACGAAACCAAGCAATTTCATAAAAAAGCTATAAAATTGCTTGGAATAGAGTTGATGGATGAGTTGAAGTTGTATCTTGCAGATAATCCAAAATCTGGCGATGTAATATCTGGTGGTAATGGCGTTAGAAAATTACGTTGGTCATTACCTAACAAAGGCAAGCGTGGTGGAGTTAGAGTTATATATTTTTACCTTGATGCAAAAGGTCTAGTTAGCTTACTTACCATTTATGCTAAAAATGAAAAAGAAAATTTAGATAAATCGGAACTAAAAGATATTGTTAAGATAATTGATTTTATTAGGAAAATGATATGAAAAACAAACCTATAAAAACTAAATCAAAAAATACACTCGGAAGAGAAATAATAGATGGGCTGAAAGAAACTCTTGATTTTATCAAAGGAAAAGAAACTGGAGGGCGAGCGTATTTTGTTTATGCTGGACAGATAATTTGCATACAAGATATTCGTGAGAAATTAGGCATGACCCGCGAGGAATTTGCTAAGAATTTTTTATTCAAACTAAACACGGTTCGTAATTGGGAGCAAGGTATACGCCAACCAAATGGTCACACTCTAGCATATCTTTCGCTAATTGCCTCCGATCCTCTCGATATACATAAACGCCTAAAACGTACGGTACACCATTCTCCAATATTTCCGTAGAAACTAAATGACTACTATCATCACCTGCAATGCTGGCTCTTCCAACACCAAACTCGCGCTGTTTGAGGTGGAAACGCTTGCCCTAACCACCAATCTGAAAACCAAAACCCACGCCGAAACAATCGCATGGCTAGAATCATATGTTTGTCACCCCGCACTTGCCCAGGGGTCTGGGGCAAAAAATTCTGAAAGTGATTGTAACCCTAGATCCCGTGTCAAGCACGGGATGACAAGAATAATTGGTCACCGCGTGGTGCATGGCGGTGATAAATTTACCGAGCCAACAATAATCACCCCAGAAATAATAAGCGAACTGGAAAAATTTATCCCGCTTGCTCCCTTACACCAGCCTGCTGCCCTTAAACTCATTGCAGAAACAGCCAAATTATATCCTGATATTCCGCAAATTGCCTGTTTTGACACGGCTTTTCACCACACCATACCTGAAATTGAAAAACGCTTGCCTCTTCCACAAAATTATTACGCTGACGGAATAAAGCGTTATGGCTTTCACGGTCTTTCATATAAATATATCGCATCAGTCTTGCCGGAGCATTTAGGCGATAAAGCAAACGGCCGGGTAATTGTTGCACATCTGGGTAATGGTTCGAGTATGTGCGCCATGAAAAATTTACAGAGCATGGCAAGCACCATGGGTTTTTCCACGCTCGACGGGTTGATGATGGGAACACGTTGTGGGTCGTTGGATGTAGGCGTTATTTTGCACCTTATGCAACACAAGAAAATGAACGTGGATGATGTCAGCAAACTGCTTTATAACAACTCTGGATTGCTGGGAGTGTCAGGAATAAGCAACGATATGCGCGAATTACTGGCAAGCGACAAACCCGAAGCAAGTGTTGCCATAGAACTTTATTGCTACCTCGCTGCCAAACAACTGGCAAGCTTGCTTCCAGCAATAGATGGTATTGACGCGCTGGTATTTACAGGCGGAATTGGCGAACATGCAGAGCCAGTACGCCAAAAAATTTGCAGCCACCTAAAATGGCTTGGAGATTTTCCTATTTATGTTATTCCCACTAATGAAGAATTGGTGATAGCGAAAGCTTGCCAAGAAATTTTCTAGAGTTTAGGCATAAAAAATGAAAAAAGTAGTCGCCTCAGGAATGATTGGCAACGGGTTGGAGTGGTATGATTACGCGCTGTATGGGCAGATGGCAGCGTTGCTTGGAGTGTTGTTTTTCCCCAAGGGTGATGCTGGTGTACAGTTGTTGCTGACTTATGGCGTATTTGCTGCTGGTTTCATAGTCCGCCCGCTGGGAGCTGTTTTATTCGGCTGGATAGGTGATCGCTACGGTCGCAAAGCGGCTATGGTTCTGGCGGTTCTAATGATGGCGATTCCCACCGGCTGCATCGGCTTACTTCCAACTTATGCTGAGGCTGGTCTTATCGCTCCAATATTACTCACCATAATCCGCCTTCTACAGGGGCTGTCATTAGGCGGAGAATTCGCCGGTTCTATAACCTATATCGTCGAACATGCCCCTGAAAATCGTCGTGGATGGGCTGGTTCTGCGTCTCTGGTTAGCCTGATTCTCGGATTTTTGCTTGGCTCTCTGGTGGTAAATTCCCTTCTTGGCGTGATGGGCAGGGAAGCATTCGAGGCTTGGGGCTGGCGTATACCCTTCCTTGGAGGTATTGTAATCGGTCTGGTTGGGTTTTATATCCGTCGTTGTTGCGAGGAAAGCCCTGTATATGAAGCAGCAAAACAGGATAATCAAATCTCAAAAACCCCTGTACGCACCGCCTTTGCTAAACACCCATGGCAAATGCTTCAGGGTTTTGCTGCATATATGACAGTAACCATGCCTTTTTACCTTGCTTCGGTATATTTCATCGGCTTCAGCGAGAAACATTTGGGAACAAGCATGGAAGATGGGTTGCGTTTCAATGTTTACAACATGCTTGCCATGCTAATCACCATGCCATTTTCCGCATGGCTTTCCGACCATATAGGGCGCAAAAAAGTCATGATAATTGCGGCAGTTGCCATGTTTTTAATCACTCCGCTGCTCTTTACCCAGTTAAATATGGGCGCGCCAATAATTGTAATTGGACTGTGCCAGTTCATTTTTGCCGCTCTGGTGGGTATGTATGCCGGCCCAGTTCCCGCACTTCTAGTTGAAATGTTCCCAACCAATATCCGTTTTACCGGCATGGCAATTGCCTATAACATGGCGGCTGCCATATTCGGCGGTACTGCGCCTATGGTCTGCGAGTGGCTGATCCGCACAACCGCCAGTAATAGCTCTATTGGCTGGTATGTGATGATTTGCAATATATTCTCGCTTATAGCCCTTTATTACTATAAAGACCGCTTTAAGCAACCGCTTCATTAGGCTTGACTTTGGGCGGTTAGTCCACTAATTCGGTGCATCTTACTGATTTTAGATTCCCTTGTGGGTTTGAGATTGTTATATGTTTTTACTCCGTGGAGGAGTGGCCGAGTGGGTCGCGCACAGCGCGCGTTAACTTTTAAAGTTATTGACCACTAGGCATCACTCCTCTTTGGGACTATTATAAAAACAAATCCCATATATGGATTTGTTATATGTTTTTACTCCGTGGAGGAGTGGCCGAGTGGTCAATGGCAGCAGACTGTAAATCTGCCCGCGTAAGCGTACACAGGTTCAAATCCTGTCTCCTCCACCATTTCACATTTGGTCTCACAAGATGGCAGAAATGTTGATTTTTTCTAATTTGTGAACCTGAAATCCCAAATCTAATTTATCTATCATGTTGCAATAATTAGTTATTGTACGTTCTAATCCACTATGGGTATTACCTTAAATAATTACAGTTCTGAAAGTAAGAGACACTCTTCTATTTCGTTGAATAACCTCACCATCATATTTATCGGTTTTTCGGTTAGCGATGGAGTGTTTCCAGATGTAGCGAGCATCACCAGACAAAATAACAAGGCTACGCTGTGCTAGTAACGCTGGTGCTTTTTCACCAGTGTTACTATTGGTAAAATCCATAACACAATGCGAACCTAGGCTGATAATGGCAATGGTTGCCCCAAAACAAGGGACATAATCAATATGTGCTGAAATACCTTGCCCAATGCTCACCAGTAATTGGTCATTGTGTAGAGTTCAGTCAACTGTCAGCCGCGGACAGACTATATCCCACAATGCAAACGGAATTGACATATGATTATGTGGTCCTGCTGAACATGCTTGCATGGTCTGAGGCGTTATCCAGGGATTCAGAGATACCAGAATTAATTTTTCTGCTGGAATATTTAG
>JBEBHV010000184.1:0-4193 GCA_040080715.1 Rickettsiales bacterium
CCTGAATCTTTCTGACGATGCTGCGATAATTTCCCCGCCCGCTGGTTGCGAATTAGTAATAACTAAAGATGCAATTTCAGAAGGCATCCATTTTATCGGCAGCGAATCACCAGACCTAATTGCGGGCAAAGCCCTGCGCGTCAATCTATCCGACCTCGCGGCAATGGGCGCGCAGCCACTTTGCTATTTCCTCGCCCTGATGCTTCCCAAAAACACATCTGAACAATGGCTGGAAAAATTCGCAGGCGGACTAAAAAAAACTGGGGAAGAATTTAAAATTTCGCTGGCTGGTGGCGACACTACCGCGACCAATGGCAGCCTCTCAATCAGCATCACCGCCATTGGCAGCGTTCCAAGAGGCACAGCATTAAGGCGCAACGGCGCGAAAATGAATGATGATATTTACGTATCAGGAACACTCGGCGACAGCGCGTTGGGTTTGCAATTATTGCTGAACCCCACATCCCACGCCCCTCTTCCCTCTTCCCACTTCATAAACCGCTACCTAACCCCGCAGCCACGCATCTCCCTCGGCATAGCACTGCGCGATATCGCCACCGCTTGCATGGATATTTCCGATGGGCTCGCGCAAGATCTGGGGCATATCTGCACAGCATCCAGCGTTGGCGCAGTTATATATGCAAATCAAGTTCCTCTCGCGTCATTGCGAGGAGTCGCGCTGAAGCTGAAAGCGGAAGCGGACGACGTGGCAATCCAGCATTTAGATATTACTGGATTGCTTCGTTACACTCGCAATGACGAGATAATAACCGCCCTCACTGGCGGCGACGACTACGAACTACTCTTCACCGTCCCACCAGCTAAAAAATCCATAATCGAACAATTGGCAAAAACCCTTGGGCTCCCCCTTACCTGCATCGGCAAGATCACCGAAGGAAACAATGTCAAAATCCTTGATGAAAACGGAAAAACTATCGAGCTAAACAAAAAAGGCTTCTCGCACTTTTGAGGGATACGAATTGAGGGATGCGGGAAGATAACCCTCCTAGCCCCTCTTCCCTAGCCCCTCTTCCCTAGCCCCTCTTCCCTAATCCCTAATCCCCAATCCCTAATGCCTAATGCCTTACCCGATACTCGTCCGAAACAGCTTCAGCCTTAACAAAAACTGGTCGAGAATATTTGCAACCAGCTTATATTGCGCGGAGATATGTTCCATATCTTCTTCTGGTGGCAGGATCGCAGGCGCGCTCATATCGGCAAAGCCGGTGCCGGCGTAACGGGCAAAAGGAATTCCGGCATTTTTCTCTGCTTCCATAACCGTGGTAATCAAGCAGGAAGCAACTATGCGCGGAAACAAAACCGTATATGCCAGCACTTCATCATTGCCACTTTCCTGCGTTTCCGGCGCGTCCAAAAGCTCTTTATGCACATGGGTTACCACATCAATATAGCGGTCAAGCCCACTCAGCAAATTATCCTTATTCTGTTCAAAAATCTCCGCCCAAAGTTCAGGACTAGAACCGGCAAGCCGCAGGAAACTTTTATATACCGGCTTGCCTTCGGTCATCTCAAAAAACCTGCCCAACGGCTGTTCCAGACAAAAAGCGATAAGCTGTGACAAATGCGACATATAGCCATAAATCATATCGTGGATTTCCGCCGGCATCCCTTCCAGACGCGCTCCCATCCCCGCCCAGAAGGCGGTTATCTTATCCAGAGTTTCAGCCTGTGGCGGTTCTTTCGGCGTGATTATAAGTCGCTTCTTCCTGAACAGATCCGCTCTTCCGGCGCGCACTCCTGATTGCTCACTACCAGCAATAGGATGCGCCGGAATAAAAATAACAGTCTCCGGCAAGTGCGGTGCAATAGCTTCCACCGCCGGTCTTTTGACTGATGCCACATCCATCACAATCGCCCCCACAATAAGATGTGGCGCGATTTCCTGCGCGATTTCCCCAAGCGTTGCAGGTGGCGTAGCGATTATCACCAGATCACTGCCAAAAACCGCACTTGGCAAATCCATATCTCCGCTATCAATAAATTTTTCCTTGAGCGCGAAAGCGATGGAGATTTCATTATGGTCATAGCCAACGATTTTTTCCGCAAGCCGGTTATCGCGCACCGCACGCGCAACGGAACTGCCAATCAACCCCAGCCCGATCACGGTCATTTGTTTGAAAATATGAGTGGTCATTGCAAAAACTCCCTCAGTGCTGCAACCACCGCCTTATTATCTTCCTCCAGCCCGATACTGATACGCAAACAATCGGGCAAGCCGTAATTAGCCACTTCGCGCACGATCAACCCGCGCTCCATAAGAAGTTTATTCGCCGCCGCCGCACTTCGCTCCTTGGAAAATTCAACCAATATAAAATTACCGATGCTGGGATGCACTTTAAGCCCCAACCCTGCTATTTCTTCGCTCATCCACCGCAACCACTTATTATTAAACTCCCTGGCTTTCGCAGTAAATTCCACGTCACGCACCGCAGCAATTCCCGCCACTATTGCCGGAGTTGAAACATTGAAAGGCCCACGGATACGGTTGATAACATCAACAATATTAGAAGGCGCGAACATCCAGCCGATACGCAGCGCAGACAAACCATAAATCTTGGAAAATGTCCTAAGCATAACCGTGTTTTCAGAAGCCTTCACCAACTCGCTGCCATCACTATAGTCAGATGCATCAGCATATTCGCAGTAAGCATCATCAATCGCGAGTATAACATTTTCCGGCAAGCCATCACGCAAACGTTTCATTTCGGCTGCGGAAATATATGAGCCGGTCGGGTTATTGGGATTAGCAATAAACACAATTTTGGTTTTCTTGGTAACTGCTTTAAGCAAAGCATCAACATCAGTTTTCAAATTCTTTTCCGGAGCCGGAATAACTTTTGCACCTACACTCTGCCCATAAATTTTATACATCAGGAAACCATGTTCGCTGATGAGGATTTCATCACCTGCCGTCACATAAGAATGCACCAGCAAACCGATAAGCTCATCCGAGCCGGCACCACACACAATCTGCTCAAAAGGCAAACCATAAACCTCAGCGATGGCTTCACGCAGCTTGCTCGCTGTTCCATCCGGATAGCGGTGCAGCGTCGCCGCCATTTCCTTGTAAGCCGCAATTGCCAAAGGACTAGCTCCCAGCGGCGTTTCATTAGAAGAAAGCTTTACAACTTTCACACCGCCCCCCGCCGTTGATTTTCCACCAACGTAAGGCGCGATGTCTAAAATTCCGGAATTAGGTGTTGGTTTCATAAAAATACTTTTATTTTTAAGTGTTTTGCGAATCAGCAAGAGTCATTGGTGTTGCATATGCTCCCAGAAAATGCGTAGCAAGGATTGACGCTCCAAGGCCGGCAGAAAAAACTTTAAATCCTTCATGCTCAGCATCAATAAAACCTTTTATCTCCACCAGATGATGACGGCTGGCAGGGCTTAGACTGGCTATATTGATCCACGATGCCTCCAGCTTCGCGCCTCCAAACGCAGTCTGCAACCGGTTCTGGCTGGCATTGGCATCGGCCTCAATAACCACCAGCGACATATCATCGCCCGAAGGCTCCGGCTTCAGCCTCGCCACAGCCAGTGCCGATGGCATCGCTTTCCCTGGAATATCAGTATACACAAACGGAATATGTGCAAAGATTTTTGGAACATTATCACCGTGCTGCATAAGTGCCATCCACCAGTTACTGGTGTCAGAACTGCGCGGAAACGGCACAATGCCAACCGCAGCTTTACCGTCCATTACATCGCCAATCACCCGCTTAATGTGCGGTTGCCTGACTATCGGCGAAGCTGGCCCGAAATATTCTTTCGCCAGCCAATATAAATTATTTTCCTTATCATCAGCAAACACCGATAAGCCAAGCCTCGCTTCAACGCCGGTAGATGCACCGATTATAATCCGCCAGATGGCAGTGGCAGCAGCAGCCGGAAAATCGGTAGGACGGAATCGCTCAGCAATATTGCGCACCATTTCCGCCTCACGCCCGGAGCGTATCGGACAGGGAATAGTGGTGGTGGTAATCTTTAATTCTCCAACTTCCTTTACTACAGCAATACGCTTAATCATCTGCTCGATAATTTCATTATCAATTGCATCAATCCGCGCGCGCAGCTTGGTTAGCTTATTATTATCATTCATAACCCTAAAAATCCCCATTTCAGGGGACTATATATTGAATATTAATTATTTTGTAAAGACAATGTCATCC
>JBEBHV010000185.1:0-4188 GCA_040080715.1 Rickettsiales bacterium
TCCGCAATTGGCTGGATTTGCAGCTTGCTGAGTCTGATAACAAATTATTCAGCGATGATGAACGCGAGGTTTTAGAATCGCTTGATGCACCATGGCATAAAGATAAAAAACTATCTTCTGATATGAAATCTTTGTTGCTACGACTTTGTACACATTATCTGATTAACGCAAAAAAATCAGATAAGCCGGTTGATCCGGTTTGCAATTTCCATCTTTCCAATGGCGCAAGGCTTGAGAGATTGAACTGGCTTGCCGATACTTCTGCGAAAGGGCTTAAACAATCAGCAGGTATGATGGCAAATTATCACTATAAACTTTCAGAAATTGATGAGAATCATGAAGCTTTTATGACAAGTGGAAAAATAGTTGCTTCTAAAAATATTCGTAGCCTGTTGTGAGATTGAGTTATTTGTGAAGCGGTTAATTAAAAAAGCAAAAGAAAATTGTAAGGCGGAACTCTCATTTTATGATGATAAAGGCAATAACACGCCTGATACCTTAAGAATTTTAATTATTACGTGGCAATTTATTATTTTGTTTATGGCTGGCAGCGTTGCCTTCGCGTATTTTGTTAATTTCGGACTGCCAATAGATAGAATTATATTTGCAGTGCAATTTTTGGTGGCGATGCAGGCAGCTTCTTTTTTAATTTTATCCTTACGAATTAAAGATGCCTATTCTGTGTTTATGGTAATGCAGTATTTGAGTTTATTCGTTTTGGGCAGTGCTTTTTTTGCCTTGTCATTTTACTCCACTGCCACGCTTAAATTTCCACTCATAGATGATACCCTTATTGAGTTTGATAAATGGCTGTTGTTTGATTGGCGTGAGTACATTGCTTTTGTCAGCCAGCATACTTGGTTACAAAATGTGCTTAATATAGGGTATAATTCTATGGTTATTTCGATATTAATCGTTATATTCGCTCTGGTAATGAGTAAGAATGTCCCGCATTTGCAGCGTTTTACCATAGCTTATTTTTTGACAATTTTCGCTACGTTAGTTCTTGCGTGTATTTTTCCAGCACTGGCTGGCTATATTCATTATAATGTTGATCCAACAGTTTGGAATATTAATCCAAGCGCGGCGCGGATTCATGAGGCGGATATGCTTAATTTAAGGGCAGGTGAACTAAATAATGCTCCAACAAAAATAATAGGGTTAGTTACCTTTCCATCGTTTCATACTTCAACGGGGCTGCTTTTAATTTGGGGTTTTTATCCAATTATGTTGTTGCGTCATTTGCTGACAGTTCTTTATGTAGTACTTATAGTTTCTACCCCATTTTCAGGCGGACATTATTTAGCTGATGTAGTAGGTGGATTAGTACTTACTATGCTTGCTATTCTATTTGTTGAACATCTTATGCCAATGGATAAAAAATCTGGAAATTAGTTGCGTGTAGTGGAAGTAAAGATTATTTACATTATAACACATGCGATAATATATAAAAAATAAAAAAGGCGGTGCATCATGGCTTCAGAAAAATCACAAAATATTCAAGATGTTTTTCTTAATACACTGCGTAAAAAAAGAGTTCCGGTTACAATTTTTCTTGCTAATGGCGTAAAACTGCAGGGAAATATCACGGCGTTTGATAATTTTTCTATTCTGCTGCGTAGAGGGCCACAACTACAACTGGTTTATAAACATACAATCGCTACGATTGTTCCTTCTGGTGAGGTGGTGCTGCATGAAGAAGATGGAGTGGATGCAGGGTCGCAGGTTACTATGAACGCTTAAAATATAGGAACATGGTAAAAACAAATTCCAACAATGAAGATTCTTCAGGACTAGATACGAGTCGTTGTTTCGTTATTCATCCCAATTTTAAGAAAAAAAATCTTGAGGATATGCGTAGTGTTGACGCTTGTCTTGAAGAAGCTGTTGGGCTTGCACATGCGATAGATTTAAAGGTGGTTGAGGCTGCGGTTGTTGGAATTGCCACCGCTAAACCGGCAACTTTGTTTGGCAGTGGCAAAGTTGAAGAACTTGCCGGTTATATAAAAGATTCAGGTGCCGGACTGGCGATTATCAATACCCATGTAAGCCCTGTTCAGCAGCGTAATCTGGAAAAAGCATGGCAGGTGAAAGTTATTGATCGCACCGCCCTTATTCTGGAAATTTTTGGCGCACGAGCGCGGACGCATGAGGGAAAATTACAGGTGGAGTTGGCTGCTCTCAATTATCAGAAAAGCCGTCTTGTTCGCTCGTGGACACACTTGGAAAGACAGCGCGGAGGCTTTGGTTTTCTTGGAGGGCCGGGTGAATCGCAGATTGAAATTGATAGACGCTTGATTCGTGATGAAATCGCCAAAATTAAACGGCAGTTGGAACAGGTAAAACGAACTCGTGAATTGCACCGAAAAAATCGTCGCTCTGTTCCATTTCCTGTGGTTGCGCTGGTTGGATATACCAACGCTGGAAAATCAACATTATTCAATAAGCTTACCGGTGCTAATGTCCTTTCGATGGACAAATTGTTTGCAACTCTTGACCCAACCATGCGCGCGCTCAAGCTTCCTTCTGGCGGAAAAGCTATTATGTCAGATACAGTAGGGTTTGTTTCCGATTTGCCAACAGAGCTGGTTGCCGCTTTCCGTGCCACTCTTGAAGATGTACTGGAGGCCGATATATTACTGCATATCCGCGATATTTCGCATCTGGATAGCACGGCGCAGAAACATGATGTGGAAGAGGTGTTGAAAAGCCTTTTCCGTAGTGAGGAATTGCCAGAAAATTTAATTGAAGTTTGCAATAAAATCGACAGGCTGGAAACGCCGCATAGTTTTGTGGATGACGGCAGTAAATTATATATTTCAGCGGTGACAGGTGAGGGGCTGGATAGCTTGCTTGCGCGGATTGAAGAGGAAATCAGCAAGCGGTTTTTTAAGCATATTACTTATAATATTCGTGCTGATGATGGTAAATCGCTTGCGTGGTTACATTCGCACGGTAAAGTAATCGAGCAAAAACTAGAAGACGAAATGATAGTTGTAAATGTCCAGCTTTCTGAAGAAAATATCCGCCGTTTTGAGCGCGTTTATGCAAAAAATTAGTAATATATACCTGTCATTGCGAGCGACTGTAAGGAGCGTGGCAATCCAGTATTCCCAATATACTCTATCTACTGGATTGCTTCGTATTTTTTGCAAAATACTCGCAATGACGATTATTATATCCCCAGCCCATGCTGATGTTTTAAAGCTGCCAAATGTAACAGTTATGGCGGATCATTCCTTGAGTCTTGTTGTATCGGAGATTGCCAGAAACTACTCAAGATCAAGGCAAACTATAGTTAACACCTCGTTTTTGCCACAGAAAATCCAGCAAGAGCAGATAAGTGATGGTGAGGCAGCGGACATTCTTATTACTTCAAAAGTGGAATGGATTAATGATCTTAAATTGCAAGGTCTGATAGATGTACATTCACAAACCAAATTTGCAAAAGACAGATTGGTTTTAATTGGTAATAATGAAACCAGTGTGATGTCGGCTGGTGTAGGGCGTTTCCCGACATTTGATATTATCAAGGCTGGAAATGGTGAGCCGGTGTTCATTCTTGGAAACCCTGAGTTTCTTATGGAAGGAGCATATGGCAAAGATGCTATGCGTAGCTTTGGTGCTAATGATGATTTAGAGCCATATACGCTTTATGTTAAACGCTTGGATGAAATGTTTGATATGGTGATTAATCAACAAGCGTTTGGCATTTGTCTGTATAGTTCGGTTATGGATCGTGATGACATGAAAATCATAGATATATTGCCGGAGTCAGCACATAAACCGATTGTGTATAATGCCGTGGTTATAGCCAGCGACAATATGAATGAAGCGCGTAAATTCCTTGAATATCTTAAATCTACAGAAGTACACAAAATATTGACTAAATATGGGTTTGTGGTGGATTAGGCACTGTTAACAAACCTGTAACTTTTATGTGACAGTGGTTTTGGCGAAGGATGGCTTTGCCATGGACACACCAACTAACAACCGCTTATTTCCTATCTCTCGAGATGTTTTTGACCGCGATATTCTGCCGATTATTGAGGCTGCAACCAAGCCTCTGGGCGGTCGTCCTCCGAAGGTATTGAAAAATATAACGCAACAGTGCATACTTTCAGAACAAAATATGGTGGACTTCCCGGTGATTTAACCCGCGCTGACGCGTCAGGATTTGGTCTTTAT
>JBEBHV010000186.1:0-4177 GCA_040080715.1 Rickettsiales bacterium
TTAGACCACATCAAGCTCTGGACTACCTAACACCAAACCAATATACTCAACAAATCTTGAGGCAACAAAAAGTCTCATATCTATTGAACTAGTACAAAATCCGATGTTCATATTGACTATTAGCGGAAAATCCTAGAGAATTCGCCGGATAATTAATTTTCTTTTACCTAACATGATACAAGCACACACGGGACACACTGCTGAACGCACCGGTGGGGACAATTCCGACAGTAATGCTCATAAGCCATCAAAAAGCAACGGCTTATTAATAGCTGGTGGTCTTGCTACATCCGCCCTTATCGTTGCCCCTTATATCGGAGATGCGCTGGGCATAAGCTCTGCTACCGTCCCGGAAATAATGGGTAATTTACATCAGCATGGTCTTGGCTCAGGTCTTGCTGGCGCAGCAAACAGCCTGCTTAACATGATCCCACTGGTTGGCGAGACTCTTTCCGCCGGCGGAATGGTTACTACCGCAACTTCCGGAATAATTGGTATTGGAGGCATTCTTCTTGGTAATTATTTTGGTAAAAAACACCATAAACCCAGCGATTTGAAATGGGAAAAAGCTATAAAATATGCCGCCCTCACCACCTCGATACTCATAGCCCTGCCCAGCATCCTCACTGGGATAAGCGTGGGACTTTCCTATCTTGCAGCATTTGCCGGAGCCGGTGTCGCCAGCAGTGCCTTAACTTCAATGGCAACTGCCATAGGTTCAATCGGAGGAACAGGTATGGCAGCAGCTGGAGCAGGCATCGGCAGTGCCCTCACTCATCTAATAACCTGTGGAGGTGCTGCTCTTTCTGTCGCCGGATCCATATATTTGGATAAAAGCACGGAAGCTATAGAAGAAAAGAAAATGAATGTTGAGATTATCGACAAAAAGGCGATAGAGCGTGGTAAGGAATGTCAGATAAAAATCCGCATCAGTGATGATAGAGGAAAAGCCATGACTCCTGATGATCTAGCGGAAATCTATACTAAGAAGCTACATGTCATGCTGATTGACAGCTCACTTACTGATTATCAGCATATTCATCCTGACTATGACAAGGATAGCGGTTTGTTTGTGCTTAACTTCACTCCGAAATGCCATGGGGAATATAATCTATGGTGTGATTTCAAACTGAAGAATAACGCTTCAAATTCTGTCATAAAAAACAAACTGACTTCCGAGCAAAGCCATAAAATGCCAGCAATTATCCAGCACACCAACTCGGTGACCAATGATAACAGTAACATTACTATTGAATCTGACCCACCACTTACCGCTGGTATTGCATCCAACCTGAAAATAAACGTGACTAAGAGATCTGGCGAGCTGGTAAAACTCCAGCAGGTAATGGGAGCATATGCGCATCTGGTGGGTTTCAGCAAGGACGGTGAGAATCTTATTCACTGCCATCCTTTAAATACCAGCAGGCACGATAATGGTGAATTGCATTTTCATGTAACACCGGAAAAAAATGGCTTCACCAAATTCTTTCTCCAGATAAAGGCTGATAATAAGGAAAACGTGACTCCCTTTGGACAATATATTCAATCTCCTGTTAAATTTTCTGAGCGCGAAACTGCGCCACAAAATTTTACAACACATGAAAATTCTGCTATAGTCGAACGTAGATGAATTATCTGTAATGTGAGCTTAATATGGACGTAATATAACCCTGTTATCATGTCCTCAGTTAATCAATAATTTCTGAAAGAGGATTTATATGAAAAAGGTAATTTTACTGAGTATGGCAATACTAACGCTTGGCAGCGAAACTGCTAGTGCTTCCGGCTTCCACCTGAATTTCTTTGCTCCAGCTCCGGTATATGCTGCTCCGGCTCCGGTATATGTTGCGCCAAGACCAGTTTATGTAAGAAGTTATCCGGCATATTACGCTTCTTCTTACCCTCAGTATAATTATGAGTATAACTACTGGTATTATGATGATGACTATGGTCATGGTCGTAAGCACAGGAAACACTGGCGAAAACATCATAGACATGACCACCACGACAGGTATTAGTAATCGGCAGAACTTACTCATTAAGGGAACGTAGATCTGCACGTGTGCCATATACTACTAAATCGTCAAAAGCGGTTATTGTAGCCGGTTTCTGAACGAATGTTACAGAAAATGCAGTTGCTGTCCCACTGGAATCGCAATGGCAATTGGTAAGTTCAGCACTGTCGGCACTTATGTAATTTGCTAGCCTGGTACTGCTGCCGCCACGGTTATATCCGCCATGTCCGTTTTTGCCAAAACTCAGTAGCAAATAAACTCCAGAAGTTGTTTTCGCCGCGCCGGTTGCATCATTTACCGTAATCCTGGCAGTTGAACTGTCGCTGACTGGAATATTAACTGCTCCGGATGCAGCAGTCACATTAACATCCACCATATACATTATGCGTCTTCCCCAACCATCAATGGCATAATCATCCGGAAGCCCGAGAGTCTTGGTTGGAACCATTCCTCCTGCAACGCTATAACGGCTTATGGTAATACCAGAATTAGTTGCGGTTGCCGATTTATCAAGAGTAATCTGGGTTGAGCTATCGATACTGGCAATATACGCACCAGCAGGAATGCCAGTGCCTGAAACCAAAGTTCCAACGGAAAGGTTTGTTGTTGGGCTAACGCTGGTTACTATTGCTGAAGTATTAGTTGTATTGCCGGTAAAGGTGCTGGCTGCCATTGAGAAATTAGCCGCCGGAGTCCCACCTGTGCAAGTTCCGTTATTTGCAGCTTCTATACCAAAATTATTGCTGGAAGTAGCGTCCATAATTTGAGTAGCATCCGCCGGGCAGGGAATGCGCCCAAACGCCCGCCGGTAATCCAGCAAAGCCTTCTGAATATCCGCCATCTTAACTTGTGTTTCTTTGATTTGCCGTAAATCAATCGAATGGTTGAAAAGCAACATCGCTCCACCCATGACTACAGAAATAATAACCAGGACAATGCTGAGTTCGAGGAGAGTGAAGGCTCTGTTTTTCATAGGAACTTTAATAAATTTGTCATTGCGAGCGGAGCGTGGCAATCCAGAACTATACACATACTGCGACTTCTGGATTACTTCGTCAGCTTTGCTTCCTCGCAATGACGGCAATAGAGTTTTTAAAAATTCCCCCATTATAATATCCATTCTACATATGAACTACTTTACCAAACGCGTCCAGTGTCGATTCGTGCATCATTTCTGAAAGAGTCGGATGCGGGAAAATAGTGTGCATCAAATCGGCTTCGGTAAGCTCACCAGTTTTGGCGATAACATACCCCTGAATCATCTCGGTTACTTCCGCGCCGATCATATGCGCGCCAAGCAGCTCACCGGTCTTCGCATCAAACACAGTTTTTACTAAACCTTCGGGTTCGCCCAGAGCAATCGCCTTGCCATTACCCATGAATTGAAAACGCCCAACTTTCACATTATAGCCTTTTTCCTTAGCTGCTTTTTCGGTAAGTCCAACGCTTGCCACCTGCGGGTTGGCATAGGTGCAACCTGGAATATTTGCGGTTTTCATCGGATGAACGTCTTTTACGCCAGCGATTTTTTCCACGCAGATTACGCCCTCATGGCTGGCTTTATGAGCAAGCCACGGCGCGCCAGTTAAATCACCAATCGCATAAACATTAGGCTCATCAGTTGCTCCCCATTGATTAGTTACAACATGGGTTTTTTCCACTTTAACCTTAGTGCCTTCCAATCCAAGATTTTCTACATTACCGACAATGCCCACCGCCAGTATCACGCGGTCAACAGTGATTTCGCTGGATTTTCCAGAAGCTTCGAGTGTAGCAGTAACATTATTTTTGCCTTTTTTCAGTGATTTCACAGTTGTTGCCGTGTGAATTTTCATTCCCTGCTTTTCAAAAGCTTTCTGCGCCAGCTTGGAAATTTCTTCATCCTCTACTGGAAGAATTCTATCCATAACTTCTACCACCGTTACCTCTGCTCCCAGTGTGCGGTAGAAGCTGGCAAACTCGATGCCAATAGCACCGCTTCCCACCACCAACAATGATTTTGGCATTACGTCCGGCAGCATGGCTTCCCGATATGTCCATACCAGCTTGCCATCTGGCTCCAGATTTGGCAGTGAACGCGCGCGCGCGCCAGTTGCCAGAAGCACATTTTTATAAGATATTTCGCTGATTTTTTTTCCGTCTTTTTCTACTGAAACTTTACC
>JBEBHV010000187.1:0-4173 GCA_040080715.1 Rickettsiales bacterium
ATGCTGAAACTAAGGTCAAAGCGATTGAAGATGCGTGTCGCTGCGATACGAAGGCTGCTTAATTTAGCAGCTGAGCGTTAAATCGCCCGGTGACACTTCCCTGCGCCGGGCGATATTCCCTCTCTTTCAACCACTATCCTAAAGGAGGATGTCATGTCTAACCAACCATACCAGACGAAACGCCCTGTGCTTCAGCAAAAAGCGCAGCCAGAAAAAACTACTAAACAGATTGAAGCAGATAAAAAACTGGAGAAGTCTAAAATCGCCAGCGTTGTCTCCAGCAAGCCTGAACGCAGCCGAGCGCATGGCACGGATTAATCATCCAGCGTTTTACTCTTAAGGAAAAGCCGGGCTTTTTTGCCCGGTTTTTTTTGAACCAATGTAGTACAAAGAAGCCATTATGCAGCGCATCACAATATCAGCAGTGCTTTTTCTCACGATGCCCTCTCCTTCTCTGGCAGCGGAAGATGTGCGCGAGGAAGATGACAAAGGCATTTTTAATGTCGTCATTGAAAACGATATATTCGCCGGATCGGATAGCGATTACACCAATGGCATCCGCTTCGCTTGGCTTTCGTCCGAAGACCATATGCCGGGCTGGGTACAGTCGGTAGCGCGGGCGTTACCGATTGCTGGTGATGGAAATAAGCGCATTAGCGTTGCGGCTGGGCAAAGCATGTTCGCGCCGGAGGATTTATCGCGCCGTGATCTGGTGTCAGGCGATCAGCCCTATGCGGGCTGGCTGTATGGCTCGGTGGGCATGGTATCGGATACAGGAAAAACGTTGGATAATGTGGTGCTGACTCTTGGCGTAGTCGGCCCAGCATCTCTTGCTGAACCGACGCAGAAATTTGTTCATAAATTGACGGATAGTCCGCAGCCGAACGGCTGGGATAATCAGCTTAAGAATGAACCGGGCATAATGCTCACCTATGAGCGCAAATGGCGAAGCATGTATGAAATTTCGCCGTTCGGCCTGAGTGTGGATGCGACGCCGCATGTGGGTGTGAATCTCGGCAACATCAATACTGATGCCTCCGTCGGCGCAACGTTCCGTTTGGGGTATGACCTGCCCGCTGATTACGGTCCACCGCGCATTCGCCCAAGTTTGCCCGGATCGGATTTCTTTGTGCCCACAGAAGAACTCGGCGGATATTTATTCACCACCATTGGCGAACGTGCCGTTGCTCGCAATATTTTTCTTGATGGCAACACGTTTAGCGACAGCCCCAGCGTGGATAAGAAAAACTTTGTGACCAGCCTGCAAGTGGGCGCGGCGGTGACATATGGCGAAACGCGCCTGTCCTACACGCAAGTGTTCATGACCAAGGAATATGACACGCAAAGACACCCCTCGGTGTTTGGTGCGCTGACGCTTTCGCATCGGTTTTAATCCTTACGCAAAAAATATGCGCGTGGCGCTTTGTCGCATCGCTTCATTACAGAAGTGTGGTTACGTTCGATTTCAATAACCAACCAACCTTTAATAGGAGATCGTCATGCAGCAACCAAACACCGTAAAAGACCTAATGACCGCCAACCCTGAACTTATCGCGCCTAGCGCAACGTTAAAGGAAGCCGCACAAATGATGGAGAAAATCGGCTGTGGTGTTTTGCCAGTTGGTACGAATGATAGGCTTGAAGGCATTATCACCGACCGCGACATTGTGCTGCGCGCTGTAGCCAAGGGCAAGGACGTAAACTCGGAGAAAGTTAGTGATCACATGACTGCGGGCGAACCATGCTGTTGCGCAGAAAGCGATACGCCTGAACAGGTGGGAGAGATGATGCGTGAGAATCGTGTCAGTCGTGTTCTGGTCAAAGATCAAAGCGGCAAGCTATGTGGAATTATGACTTTCGGGCGCATTATCCGCGAAAATGAAAACCTGCAAGAGATCGGCAACGTCATCGAATGCGCGGTTGGCGAAAAGAACGCAGCATAAGGAGGAGAACATAATGAAAAACCTACACACACTCTTGCTTGCACTTACATTCACTGCGCTTGCAACACTATCAGGTGGCGCATTTGCAGCCACACAGGAGGATCTTAATAAGGATGCTAATCAAGCACTCTCCATGCTCGTGAAGGCGAATCCGATTGCTTCCGATATTTCCAAAAAAGCCAAGGCGATTCTGATTTTCCCGAACATCGTAAAAGCGGGACTCATCTTCGGCGGCGCGTATGGTGAAGGCGTGCTGAAGCAGGATGGCAACGTCAGCGGATATTACAATTCTGTCACTGCATCCTTCGGTTGGCAGGCGGGCGCACAGTCTTATGGCTATGTCGTGTTTCTGATGAGCGATAAAGCGGTCAAATACATCAATGAGACACATGGATGGGAAATTGGTGTTGGCCCAACGGTGGTGATGGTGGATGCGGGTGTCGCTAAAAACCTCACCTCCAGCACTCTGAAAGATGATGCTTACGCCTTCATCTTCGATCAGCAGGGCTTGATGGCCAGCTTAAGCATCGAAGGCACCAAAATTTCACGGATCAAGAAATAGGAGTAATCAACATGTACGCACGACACAATATACGCAACCTCTTTCATTTCGAGAACATCCCGATGATTGATGGAGACTTTGACCGCTTCGAGCTGAATCACGACCTGGAAATGCAGCTACGTGAATCGGAAACCGCCAATTTCTATCACGACGCATTGAACGAAGAAGAATAATCACGCGCAGAGACTGGAGAAAAATATGAAGGGTTTTGTAGCAAATATTGAGAAGTTGACCGAGCAGAACAATGATTTTCGCCGTGTGCTGTATACGGGTAAGAACCTACAGCTAGTGCTGATGGCGATTCAGCCCGGCGAGGATATCGGCGAAGAAGTGCACGCGGATCGCAATCAGTTTTTTCGTGTAGAAAAAGGTGCCGGAGAAATATGGATTGATGGGCATTCTTCCAAGATTAGCAGCGATGTTGCAATGATAGTGCCTGCTGGTGCGCGTCACAATGTGGTCAATACAGGTGATCAACCTTTGCTTCTATACACACTATACGCACCGCCTGAACATATGGATGGAATAATCCACGCGACGAAAGCCGATGCTGCCGCATCCGAAGAGCATTTCGATGGTAAAACAACAGAACAATATGGAGCAATTATATGACCTCACAACCCCAAGGAAAAAACCTGATGATGATTGTTTTAGTCATTATTCTCGCCGTCGTCGGATTTTACGCACTCAATGCGCCAGACACACGCACAGGCGGCGAAAAAATCGGCGATGCGATTGATGAATTAGGTGATCGCTCACTTGGTGAACGCATCGGCGATGATTTGAAAAAGAAATAACAAAACGACCCAACCCCAACCCTAAAGGATACGACCATGACAACCCGAACTCTACTGATGACGACGATTCTGAGCACCACCCTCGCGATTGGTTCTGTGGCTGCTTATGCCGCCGATACCATCACCACCGGCACGGTGAAAACCGCAAGCTCCCCGATTACCAAAGCGGAAATGGCTGACCCGCGTGTGGCAGCGACCGGCTTTGTCGAGCATGTCAATTTTGCTCGCGTGGCGCTTGCCATGAAAAACACCGAACTCGCCAAGCAGCACATCACGCAGGCACGCAACATGGTAACGGTGATTAAAAGCGCAACTGTGGAGCAACGCGTCATCACGCAGGTGGAATCAGGCCGTATCGTATACCAATATGACACGGAATATAAATACCATTATTTCCCGATTCAAACTGGCCCGGTGCAGGTCAAAACGATGGATAACGGCCCCGTCTGGGCGACCAATGATTTAGCGGTGACGGATGCGGATATTGTATATCTCACACTCGATTTAACCGGCGACAAGGCGGAAACCCATATCAATGAGGCTGAAGCCGCAATCACTAAAGGTGATCTCAAACTGGCGGATAATCATTTGGCTCAGTTGACGGAAGCGGTGGTGACGGTAGATAGCAAAATTGCCATGCCGAGTGTGAAGGCGCATGATAATATTGCACTCGCACGCAATTTTATTGCTGGCAAAAACTATGAAGGTGCTTCTTACGCGCTCAAACACGCCGATGACGCGCTCGATGAAATGCAGAAAGACAATAACAACATGATCCTGCTACATTTTTTCGGACAACTTGCTAAGAACATTTTGATTCATTTTTTCAAACACGAAAGGTGCTTGAAAGTCGTTAGCTGAGTGTCGTCTT
>JBEBHV010000188.1:0-4153 GCA_040080715.1 Rickettsiales bacterium
TTTATATAATATTTGAAGTTAATTAACAATATCTTAACCAAATATTGTTAATATATTAAGATAAATAGCTTGTATAATTTGCGCATTGTATTAACTGTGTTCAGCATCTCAACACAATCAAAGAAGAACTTTGCAAGTGACTCTGATGGAGTGACGGCGGTTGAGTTTGCTTTGATTACGCCTGTTTTCATGCTTCTGCTATTTGGTATAATTGAATTCGCACTTGTTATGTTTGTGAGTTCGGTTATGGAAGGTGCGGTGGCAGCCAGCAGCCGTTATGGTAAAACCGGATATACTGCGGCAGGCAGTAGCAGGCAGGAGCAGATAACCTCAAACATTGCGACTCGTACTGCCGGTCTGTTGGATCCTGCAAAAATAACAGTGTCGACTACTGTATATCCATCTTTCGATTCTATCAGCCAGGAAGAACCATACATAGATACTAATCATAATGTCACGCGTGACGCTGGTGAAACTTATACTGATGTGAACGGTAATGGGCAGTGGGATAGTGCCGGTGTTGTCGGGCTTGGTAATGCTAACGATATTGTCGTCTATACCGTGTATTATCCATGGGTGATAAATACGCCGATTATCGGTAATTTTTTTGGCAATACTGTATATATATCCAGCCGTACGGTGGTTAAAAATGAGCCATATTAAGAAGAATTGGACTAGTATGCGTAAGTTAAAAAAAATATTTTTCAGGTTATTTCATGCTGAGCAAGGGCTTGCTGCCGTTGAATTTGCTCTGGCACTGCCTTTACTCATTATCCTGACTTTTGGTGCGTTGGAAGTTACTCTCTATGTGCTGATAACACAGAAACTCGAAAGAGTGTCGCTGACTCTTTCCGATTTAGTCACGCAATCAAACTCCGTAACCACAGCCCAACTGGATCAGATAATTCCATCTGCCGGGCAGGTCATGTTGCCATATAAATTTTCTACTGACGGATATGCCATTATATCTTCAATCACCAAAACCGGAACTAATCCTCCGGTAATTAACTGGCAATATAAAAGCACTGGAACTGCGCAAATCAGCAATTTTGGTATTGCCGGTGGCAATGCAACCATGCCTGCGAATTTCACTATGGTGGATAAGGATACCGTTATAGTTACCGAAGTGTTTTACAATTATAAACCTGTTCTATTTGGCATCATTTATAATAGCGGCCAGATGTACAGATATAGCATCTTTAAACCAAGGATTGGGAATTTAACCGTGCTTGGCTCTATATCTTCAGACAGGAAAAACGGAGGTTGTTATGTTTAATTTTAAACTGATACCAATTTGTCTTCAAATTGGTATCAAAATTGTTGCCGAAAGCAGCAATTTTGCGCTGCGTAGCAAGCGTAATGTAATCGTTAGATTGCGAAATAGTATAATGTACCATTCTATCAGTTCGATGATTCGTGAGCAGTGCGGTTCGGCAATTCCGATAATCGGGATCAGTTTATTCGCGATTATGTCGGCTGTCGGTGTTTCCATTGATATGTCGCGGGCGCAACTGGTGCAATCACGCATGAGCAGCGCGCTGGATAATGCAGGGCTTGCCGCCGCCGCTACCATCAGCACCAATAATATTGATGCGGAAGCAGGAAAATATTTTAACGCCAATTTCCCGGCAGCATATATGGGGACTAATTTGGGGGCTCTGGTTGTAACACCCAATGCCGATAACAGTGTCTTATCTCTTTCAATAAATGGAACTGTTCCGACAGTGTTTATGCAGATTTTCGGTATTAATACTATAGCGGTCTCTGCGAATTCAGAAGTTACAAGGGCAAGTAAAGGGCTGGAAGTTGTTCTGGTAATGGATACTACCGGTTCAATGACACAGTCTGCCGGCGATGGCATCAGCAAAATCACGGCTGCTAAATCAGCGGCTATTTCCCTTGTGAATATTCTCTATGGCAGTAACGAAACAATACCAAATTTATGGATAGGATTGGTTCCATTTTCGCAAACAGTGAATATTGGAACTGGTCGCGATAGCTGGACAAGCAGCACCAGCTTTAACTGGGGAACAACCAGCTGGGCAGGGTGCGTGGAATCGCGCAGCAATGGTACACTTACCCCACAATATGATATAAATGATGACCCACCATCAGTTCGCCTGTTCCCCAAATATTATGCTCCGGACGATAGTTATAATAATTGGATAAGTAATACTGGCACATATAGTTATTCAAGCACTAAAGGACCGAATGTTTATTGTCCAAAAGCTATTACACCGATGACAGCAAGCAAAACTACTATATCTAATGCTATTAACGCTATGACAACCGGCGGTAATACCCATATCAATCTTGGCGTGGTTTGGGGATGGCGCATGATATCGCCAAGATGGCAGGGGCTGTGGGGCGGAGAAATGAATACAAATAATTTACCTCTGGCTTATAATTCACCTTTGATGAATAAAGCCGTAATTATAATGACCGATGGTGACAACACCATATCTGATGATCGTTATAGTGCTTATGGTTATCCCGACGCTGGGCAGCTTGGTCCGAACCCTTGCCCGACATCATCATGTTCAACCGGTGAAACTGAACTTAATACGCGTACGACTACGGCATGCAGCAATATAAAGGCTAATGGTAGCAATGTAGTGATTTATACTATTGCTTTTGGCACAACCATTGGTACGACTGCAAAGAATATGCTTAAGGCCTGTGCCAGCAAACCGGAATTTTATTTTGCAAGCCCAACTGGTGCAGATCTTGCAATTGCTTTTAATCAGATTGGAGACTCGCTTGCAAATTTGCGAATAAGCAAGTAGAATGTCGCGCATGAGAAAACGCGCACCCAATAAATATTCTCTTTTAGCTTGTGTGAGCCTGCTATTGCTTTGCGCTTGTGAACAGCTTGAAATGGGTGCTGGGACAGAGCAGATGTCAGCCAGTGAGTCTGAGCAGTTGCGTAGGAACGGTAACGCCCTTATTGAAAGTGGCAAGCCACAGGACGCAATAATACTGTTTGATAAGCTTATAGAATCAGACCGGCAAAATGCTCTGGCTTATAATGGAAAAGCAGTTGCATTTGATTATAGTGGTAATCATCTTGCTGCGCAGGAGCTATATAAAACCGCTCTTTCCTTATCACCGGATTCTACGACTATTAGAAATAACCTTGCCATGTCGATGATTTTAAACAATCAGATAGGGCAGGCAACGAAGTTGTTAGAGTCTTTAGTAAAAAATAGCAAAGATGCCAACCCTATGAGCCATATCATTCGGCATAATTTGGCATTGGCATATGGTCTTTCCGGACAGCATGAAAAAGCTACCAAACTTAATTTGCGCGATATGACTAAAAAACAGGCGGAAGATAATGTTGCTTTCTACAAACAATATTCTGTGCGCGGCAATGCTCAACCATCTTCTGCCACACAGTCGCTTAAAGGAAAGAAGAATAAAAAGACTGACACGCCAAAGGAACAGAATATAGGTTTTATAACTTCACTGCCAGCTGCTCCTGCAGTGCCATCAGTCGCAAAAACTGTAAAATCAAAAAATGCAAAATCAGTCGCTAAGGGAGCAAAAACTCCGACAAAAACTCCATTGCCGGATAAAATAAATAAAGCGGATAAATCAGATATATTCTCTGGGCTGATAAATGATTCTATGAATTATGATTATCCCAAGTAGCGTTGGAGCTGTTGTTCCAATTATTGCTTAGACATCTATCTTTTCCTATTTGCACCACTTGGTGTTTTTGTCGCAACCGAAATGGGAGATACATTAGTTCCAGCTTCTATATGGGGGAAAGGTGATTTCTCAGTGGTTTTATTCGCAATTTTTATTTTTTCAGGAATTACCACTTCTGTAAGCAGCAACTTTCCCGGAAGTTCTATTTCAGGAATTTCTATTTTATTATTATTTTTCTTTTCCATTTAATTCTCCTAATAAGTTAATTTTTAAACTGTTAACAATGCTAACAAATTTACAGGCAATATAAAATGAAGATTGTGTGACAATTGGCAAGTGGGCAGAGCCATTCAATAATCAAGTAAGCAATTGTATTGCTTTATTTATGTCGTAGGTAGCGATTTCTCTGGCTATTTTTGGTGAGTGGTGGAGTTTGGTTAGGAGGTGGATGACTAGGTTTCTGATGGCGGAAACGGCTTGTGGTGCTTGGTTTTTGCGA
>JBEBHV010000189.1:0-4148 GCA_040080715.1 Rickettsiales bacterium
GACTACCTAACACCAAACCAATATACTCAACAAATCTTGAGGCAACAAAAAGTCTCATATCTATTGAACTAGTACACGAGGTAAATGCACTATTGACTATTTTAGCTAAATCAGCTAATATAGCTAAATCAGCTAATTTATGGGGAATGGAGAGTTTTATGCGCGTAGAATCAGCAACCAATGCAAAAAACCATTTCGGTGAAATTATGGACGCTGCGTTGCGCGAACCTGTAATGATTCAACGTTCAGGGCGTGATGCAGCTGTTCTTATGTCTGTTGAGGAATATAAGATTGTTGAAATGCTATCTGACAGGTACTGGGGAGAGTTGGCGATGGAAGCCGAGAAAAATGGTTTTTTAAGTGCGGAAGAAAGTGAATCAGTTATTCAACGTTTATTGAATGCTGATACTTAAATTAGAGCGTGATGCTGATAAATTTCTTGCACGTGTTCATCCTAAACATGGTAAGCAGATAGCGCAAAAAATTCAGCTTTTACGAATTAATCCAAAACCGCAAGATTCGAAGCAGCTACGTGGTTTTCCATATTTGCGAGCTGATAGTGGCGAATACAGAATTATTTATGACTTTACAGAAGATACTTTGCGTATCCTGTTAATAGGAAAAAGAAATGATGACGAAGTCTACAAGTTACTCAAACGTCAATAACCCCATCATCTGCGCGATTGATACCACTGATGTAGCTAAAGCCAAAAATTTAGTTCAAGAAGTGCGTGGTTCGGTTGGTGCAATCAAATTGGGGTTGGAGTTTTTTACAGCAAATGGTGTAGCTGGCGTAAACGATGTTGCTGGTGACGCTTCCTTATTTTTAGACCTTAAATTCCATGATATTCCTAACACTGTGGCGGGTGCTGTGCGCGCCACAAAGGGCATTAATGCTTTTATGATGACTGTGCATACATCTGGTGGCAAAGCCATGATGCAGGCAGCGACAGAAGCAGCAAAATCCCTGCCAAATAAACCACTGATAATTGGTGTAACGATACTCACCAGTTTAGACGGCTTCGATCTGGAATCTATTGGAATGCAGAATGATGTAAAATATCAGGCGGGTAAGTTAGCTGAACTGGCACAGGATAGTGGTATTGATGGTGTGGTGTGTTCACCGCACGAAATAGAAATATTGCGCAGGCAATGTGGCAAGGATTTTAAACTCGTTGTTCCCGGAATCCGCCCGGAAGGAAGCGCAGCAGGGGATCAAAAACGGGTTATGACACCAAAAGAAGCGATAGAGAAGGGGGCTGATTATCTGGTAATCGGTCGTCCCATAACCGAAGCGAAGAATCCGGCTCAGGCAGCTAAAGAGATTTTGGAGAGTTTGTAGGAAGAATTGGAGAATGTAGGATGTTTAACTTTATTCCCCATTTCTTCATTTCTCCATTTCTCCAATTCTTTAAGTTTTCCCCAATATCTTCTTCAGCGCATCTTCAATGGATTTACATACAACTTCCTGCGCGTAAACAGTCCGCACCTTAGCAAAAGCATTTGCCGCCAGTTTATCGCACGTTGCAGGTTGCTTTATCAACATTTCCATAGCATCAGCGAGTTGCTCGGCATTTCCTTTTTTTACAATAAGCGCGTCATAATTCTGGGTTATTATATCGTGCGGACCTTCAGTGTCAGTCGAAATAACCGGCGCACCATAGGTAAATGCTTCCAGCAGAACAATCCCGAACGGTTCATGCAGTGACGGCAGGCAGAAAATATCGATTCCAGTGTAGAATTCTTTTTTATCCTTTACCCAGCCTGGGAAATTCAATTGCCCATCAAGACCAGCACTTCTGGCGCGTTTTTTTAGATTATTTTCTTCTTCACCATTCCCACCAAGGACAGCTTTAAATTCTACCCCACGCTCTTTTAGAATTTTTAATGCATTAATATACACATCAAAACCTTTTTTGGCGACGAAACGCCCCATAGTCCCGATAACCGGTGGGTTATTACGCGGTTTACGATGTGGTAATTCAGTGCATTTAATCATGTTGGGAACATGGAATATACGGTCTTTATCAATTCCCTGTAATATCAAAGTATTTATCAAGTCATGCGTAGTTGTGAACACTGCATCACCAGCATTATAACGACTGGTGCTATAATTCTGTACCACGCCAATAAGTGGAATTTTTCCTTTGATAGCTTTGCACGATAAGCCAAATGCTCTATTTGCGTTCGCTATCACAGCATCCACTTTTAATCCAAGCAAGAGTTTACGCAAATTTCTGGCGGCAAGAATATCCCACTCACCTAAATTCCCGACAGATTTAACATTAAGTTTAAGCTCAGCAAGCTCGGCATTAACCATAGCGGCTGGATCTGTTATTGAAATTACTTCATGCCCAAGGTCGCGCAAGCCTTCCGAGTAATCAACAAAAGCCTTTTCAATTCCACCGCCACCTTTGCTGAACATTATATTGGCTATACGCATAATTTTCCTTAGATAATAGGATGATAAGATTATTAGATTATTAGATGACTAATTTATTTATATCAAGTAATCTTGTTATCTAATAATCCATTCATCTAATAATCCATTTATGCTCCTTCCCATATCAGTATTTATCATAGCCAAGAATGAAGCCGACCGCATCGGAACTACCATAAATAGTGTAAAAGATTGGGTAGATGAAGTGGTGGTTATTGATAGTGGCAGCACTGATGATACCGTATCCGTTGCCACCTTTCTGGGAGCGCGGGTTTTATATAATGAATGGGAGGGTTATGGCTCACAAAAAAGATTTGCTGAAGACGAATGCAAAAACAAATGGTTACTAAATCTGGATGCCGATGAAGAGGCGACAGAGGAATTGGCGCAGGAAATAAAAGATTTATTTGTGACCGGTGAACCGCCACTTTCCGGCTATATTATAAAAGTCCGGGATATGCTGCCAGGTGAAAAGAAATTTGCACCGCTTGCCCACACCAACCATTGCCTGAGATTATATAATCTTGAAAAAGGGCGTTTTTCCGAAAGTCCTGTGCATGATTCCGTGATTATGCAGGAAGGAGAGAGCGTAGGAAGATTACAGGCTTTGATCTGCCACCGTTCTTTCCGCAGCATCGCCCACGCAATCGAAAAAATGAACAGCTACACCACAGCACAGGCAGAAAACCTGATTGCCAGGAACGGGCTTTTGTTTCCACGCACTCGCTTGCTGTTTGAAGTACCGGCAGCTTTCTTCAAGGCTTATTTCCTACGTTTATATATATTACGCGGAACACGTGGCTTAACTTACGCCAAACTATACGCCTTCGGACGGGTTATGCGTGTGGCGAAGTATTTGGAGATTAGAGATAAGCAAGGATAGTAAAATATTCCACTAATTAAATTTCATGGACAGATTGTCATTTCTTTCGGTAAGATATGCCTTTAATTTGGGGTTTTTGAAAAGATTGTTATGCGAATATTCAGCCCCTAATTTTTCTGATTGTTCTTTAACAACTCTAGTTATAATAGTTCTAGCGTTATTGTAGTCTAGTTCTAATGTGCTTTTTTTAATAATTATTGTTGTATCCAGCAAGTTTTGATTTAATTCTCCAAGTAAAAATAATATGGCGAATTCTGCGTGTTCTAAATAAGAATTGTTATCTGACTGCTCTTCTTTTTTTGCTTTTTCTCGTACAAAATACAAAATTTCACATGATCTATATAATTTTGCTGCAATATTATGGTTTGCTTCGTAAAATATTTTATCAAAATTTTCTTCAAAAGCCCTTCCTTTGCTAATCTTTACTTTGTCCGGTTCTTTTTCGTACATTGATAAATACGCTTGTACCAAAGTATCGTTTTTTATTATTTTATAATTATCTATTTTATTGTTGCCAGAATACTCTCTTACTTTTGTTTCAAGAAAGTAGCCTTTGTCTTTAAAATATTCTTTTACTTTGAACTGGGTTTTATTGTTTGCTTTCGTATCTCTGTATTTTATACTGTTTTGACTGTTTGTTCCTACTGTAATTTCGTCTATTAGATCGCCATTCTGAGTTTCATATAATCGCAATAGAACTGTGGCGTTATCCTCATCAGTTATATATCCAACATTTTCTGCTATTATCCTTGTGGTTTGCCCACCATTTATTACTGATGGATTCTTTATATCTAGGGATTTTTTATTTTCTGTTCCTTCTGGACG
>JBEBHV010000190.1:0-4117 GCA_040080715.1 Rickettsiales bacterium
GCATAATGCGTTTTTCGTCATTGCGAGTGAAACGAAGCAATCCATCTTTCTATAATGCTTTATTTTACTGGATTGCCACGAAGGCTAAGCCTTCTCGCAATGACGAAAAACGCATTATGCAGAGGTCTTTGACGAAAACGGATAAATTATGATAAAACAACCTTGTGTTTATATAACGGCAAACAAGAAAAATGGGACGATTTATACAGGCGTAACCTCAAATTTGCAGCAACGCTCATATCAACACAGAGAAAGCCTGATTGATGGTTTTACCAAAAAATATGGCTGCAAGATTCTAGTATGGTATGAACTGCATGAAACTATGGAAAGTGCTATCATGCGAGAAAAGCAAATTAAAGCTGGTAGTAGAAGTAAAAAAATGGAATTAATTGAAAAGAGAAATTCAGGATGGAATGATTTGTATGAAACAATTATGTAACTGGATTGCTTCGTTGGCTACGCCTCCTCGCAATGACGGAGGATAATTTCTAATGTTCAAAAAAATCGTAATCGCCAGCCATAACAAAGGCAAAGTCCGCGAGATAGGAGAACTGCTCGCGCCGCTTGGCTTGTCGGTTGCTTCTGCTGGCGAAATGGGTGTGGATGAACCGGAAGAAACCGGAGTGACTTTTGCTGAAAATGCCATTCTCAAAGCCGTAAATACCGCAAATAAAACCGGACTCCCTGCCCTTGCCGATGATTCCGGTCTGTGCGTGGAGGATTTAGGCGGCGCACCAGGAATTTACTCGGCAAGGTGGGCTGGTGAAAACAAAGATTTTACAGTTGCTTTTGCACGCATCCAGAAAGAACTTTCAAATAAAAATATTTCTTCTGCCAACCCGAAAGCTTATTTTATCTGTTCTCTATGCCTTGCCGTTCCTGACACTGACACGCAAATATTCGAAGGCAGGATAGACGGTGTTCTCACCTTCCCTCCCCGCGGTGAACATGGTTTTGGCTACGACCCTATCTTTATACCGGATGGTTATGATATGACTTTCGCTGAAATGAATTCAAAAGAAAAACATGCGATCAGCCACCGCGCCCGCGCCTTTAAAAAATTATTGGAATATCTGGAGAATAATGAATGAAATTATTAGCCTTTGCCGCCTCTCACCGCCCCGAATCACTGAATAAAAAGCTGATACTGCTTGCCGCAGAGAAAGCACGTTCACTGAATGTGGAAACTGATGTCGCTGAATATGGCGAGTTTGACATGCCGGTTTATAATGACACTTTTACTGATAACCAACCGGAAGTTACCAGGAAATTTTCTGAGCGTTGCAAAGATGTGGACGGAATTATAATCGCTATGCCGGAATATAACTGGTCATTTCCTGGCTCACTTAAAAATATTATCGACTGGACATCGAGAATAGATAATAACAACCTCGCCGGAAAAACCGTGCTTCTTACCTCGGCAACTACCGGCGCACGTGGCGGTATTGCCGGTTTGCAACAGTTTAAATCACCGCTAGAGGCTCTGCATATGATTGTTTTCCATAAAGTATTTCCCTTATCGCACGCACAAAATGCCTTTACCGAAGACGGAAAGCTAAAAGATAAAATGCAACAAGAGCTTTTTTTTAATATAATAACCGGCTATATTAGTTTTACTAAGAAGCTTTCGCAAACCTGAAGGAGGAAAATCATGACAAAATTATTCACACTTACCACCGCTGTAGTTTCTTTATTATTCAGCACTACTTTTGCTGCCGATAAATACGAATTTGATAAATCGCACACCAATATTTCGTTCTATGTCAATCATCTGGGATTTTCTGAAACTGTTGGCGTGCTCACTGATTACGATGGGCATTTCACTTTCGACCCTAAGAAACCGGAAGATAGCAGTATTGACATTACTTTGAAGCCCAGCGGTATACGCACCAGCAGTGCTGAACTTGATAATAAATTACAGGGAGAAACTTTTTTTAATTCCGAAAAATTTCCCACTATCAAATTCGTGAGTAATAAAGTACGGATAACCGGCAGCAATAATGGTGAAGTTGATGGTGTTATCACCATGCTTGGTGTAAGCAAGACCGCTACTTTGTCCGTCCGCTTTAATAAAGCCGACTATCACCCATATAGCAAAGATTTTGTTGCCGGATTCAGTGCCAGTGCCACTATCAAACGCTCTGATTTTGGCATGAAAGAATATATACCTATGGTCGGTGATGAGGTACGGATTGAAGTGCAGGTTGAAGGTGTGAATATTGACCGCAAAAATCGGGAAGCAATCAAAAAACAATAATTTTTATGAGCTGCATTCCTTATTTTAGTAGGATTCCAAAACCGGTTCGCAAATTATATATAGCTCTGGCTGTTGTAATATATTCTTTATTACTGACGGTTTCCGCGCACGCTGCTAACAAGGTAACAGCCAGTATAGTCAGTGAGTTTTCAGCAATTGCCGCCGGGGGAAAAATGCGCGTTGGCGTGTTGCTGGATGCGCCTGACGGTTGGCACACTTATTATAAAGAACCGGGAGATGCGGGTCTGCCAACCAAAATAAAATGGCAGCTACCTGAGGGATTTTCTGCCAGTGAAATTGACTGGCCACCACCGGAAAAATTTGCAGAAGGTGACCTCACCACTTATGGCTATAATGGAAAAACCCTTCTTCCGGTTACTATAACTGTTCCTGCTGAATTAACTCAGCAATTATATAACCTTACCGCCAATGTCGAGTGGCTGGTGTGCAATCAGATATGCATCCCTGAATCACAAATTGTAAACATTGAATTACCAGTTGGGAATGCAGCCATCGGCTGATGCACATCTATTCTCACAACATAAACAAAATAAACAAACTTCTCCTACAAAAGATATTTCTCCACTCACCCTGCTGATAACTCTGTCACTGGCTCTAGTTGGTGGTTTGATATTAAATATAATGCCGTGCGTGCTGCCGATCTTGTCCCTCAAAACTCTTGCTCTTGTTAAAAAATCCGGTCACGTCCGCAAACATACCGCGAAATATGGCATTGCCTATACCCTGGGAATTTTACTTTCATTTGCAGCAATCGCGGCACTCTTAATCACCCTGCAACAGGGCGGAGAAGCTATCGGCTGGGGATTCCAGATGCAATCTCCAGTTTTTGTCGGTTTCCTGATATATCTGTTATTCCTTGTCGGGCTTAATCTGTCTGGAGTTTTTCACCTTCCGGTTTTATTTGGCGGAACCAGTCACAACATAAATGAAAATTCCCTGCGTGGCAGTTTTTTCACCGGCGTGCTGGCAACCATGGTTGCCACGCCCTGCACTGCGCCATTCATGGCATCTGCAGTCGGCGCAGCCCTTTCTATGCCGCCATGGGCAGCCATGCTGATTTTCCTGACCCTTGGTTTTGGTCTTGCCCTGCCATTTTTGCTGGTTAGCATTTTTCCGAGTCTGTTGCGTTTTTTACCAAGGCCTGGCGCATGGATGGAGAAATTCAAAGAATTTCTTGCTTTCCCCATGTATGCCTCTGTCATCTGGCTATTCTGGGTTCTTGGGAAACAGTCAGGAACAGATGGTGTAGCAATTATCCTTTGCGGTCTGCTTCTTATCATATTCACTCTATGGCTGCACAAAGCTGTCGGTGAATGCAAATTATTACACCGCCTGTTCAGTATCATTGCCACCATCATCATGCTTACAGCTATGCTGCTTTATGTTGATAGAAGCGACAAAGAAGGAATGGATTATGTCCCGTATTCTGCACAAACTCTTGCAAAGCTAAGGGAAGAAGGAAAAGCCGTGTATGTTGATGCCACCGCTGCCTGGTGCATAACCTGCCAGTTAAATAAAAAAATAGCAATTGATACTGTCCGCACTAAACAAGCTTTTCAGGATAATAATGTCACTCTCATGGTTGCTGATTGGACCAACAAAAACGCAGAAATAACTGAATTACTGAGCAGTTTTGGCTATAATGGTGTGCCGCTTAATGTATTCTATCCGGCAGACGGCAGCGAACCCATAATCCTTCCGCAAATACTTAGCGAAGATATAGTGATAGATACGGTTTCAGGTAAGCGTAAATAGTATAGTCATTTGATACAATAATTACCCACTCGTCATTGCGAGAATGCGTAGCATTCGTGGCAATCCAGAAGCCAAAACATGTTG
>JBEBHV010000016.1:0-17297 GCA_040080715.1 Rickettsiales bacterium
GTTATATACCAAGCATTCTGTACAATAAAAGGAAATGTTAACAAAAATAAAATATCCCAATATAAAATTGGATAACTAAAAAAAACACTACATCCTTTAAGAGTGCACATATCGCTATATGCTTGATATATTATCGGAAATCCTCTATGACTACCATATGGACCTGAATATGATGTGGCGTACCATAGGAGAGATAGCATTATAAATGTTGCAAAAAATGGTATGTATTTTTTGACTGTTGAGAGAGTGAATTTCATCTAAAATCCAACTCTATTTTCTGTGTTAATATATGGCTTTATCTTGGATATTTTTGCCGTTATTTTACGCTTGGCTTCCCTAGTGTTATAGAGAATCTGCAATCTTTGGAAAAATCCCTCAGACAGCCCAAAAAACTTGCACAGACGCAAATCAGTATCAGCAGTTATATCACGTGTGCCATTTACGATAGCATTAATACGATTCGGCGGCACTCCAATGGCTTTTGCCAGTGCATTTTGACTCATGCCAATTTCATCAAGAAGTTCTGTTTTAAGAATATCTCCCGGATGTGGATTTTTTAGTCTCTCTGTCATAATAACAACCTTTCACTATATTTTTGATATTAAGTTTCAATGGTAATCTACTATCTCAACTTGCTCAACATAGCCATCATTCCATATAAAACAAATCCGCCATTTGTCATTAATACGAATACTCGTTTGCCCTTTTCTGTTGCCAGATAATAATTCCAAGCGATTGGCTGGGAATATCCTTAAATCATTCAAAGATAGCGCAGTATCTAACAAATCCAACTTTTTTATAGCCTTGTTCTGTATATCAGAAGGGAATTTTTTGGATTTTTGCTCGTTCCAAATTTTTTCAGTTTCTTTGCAAGCAAAGGAAATAATCATTGCTACCTACTCCAATGTATCATTATACGTACTCCGTAACAAGTATAATTTTGCCAGTGAAACCCACTACAGCCCACCCACCAGACTTGGAATATGCAGCGGGTCAAAGCCGTAATGCGAAAGCCAGCGCGCGTCGGATTCAAAAAATGTACGTAGGTCGGGGATGCCGTATTTAAGCATAGCTAGGCGTTCAATACCCATTCCGAAAGCGAAGCCTTGCCATTCATTCGGATCTATATTGCAATTTTTCAGGACATTCTGATGTACCATTCCGCAACCGCCAATTTCCAGCCAATCAGATCCTGCGCCAATTTTCAAACTATCTTTACTGCGGGTGCAGCCAATATCAATTTCCGCCGATGGCTCAGTGAATGGAAAAAAGCTCGGACGGAAACGAGTTGGAAGCTCGTCAAGTTCAAAGAACACCCGCAGAAATTCACTGATGCAGCCACGCAGATGTCCCATATTGATGTTTTTATCAACTACCAAGCCTTCTATCTGATGGAACATTGGGGTGTGGGTGAGGTCAGAGTCACAGCGGTAAGTGCTACCCATAGCGACAAAACGAAATGGTGGTTTGCCAGCACGCATGGTGCGGATCTGTACCGGTGAAGTATGAGTCCTAAGCAGGATTCGGGATTCGGGGTTCGGGATTCGGGAAGAATTATCCTTACTTTCTTTTTCCTGACCTCTGAGATAGAACGTATCGTGCATCTGGCGGGCGGGATGTGATTCCGGAATATTCAAGGCATTAAAATTATGCTCGTCATCTTCAATATCTGGACCATCGGCAACATTAAAACCAAGGTCGGCAAATATAGCAGTAATTTCTTCGGTAACTTGGGTGATGGGGTGGATTTTACCACATGGTTCGCCGTTTGCGGGAAGGGTGACATCCAGCTTTTCTGTAACCAGACGGGCATTTAACTCGACATCAGCAAGAGCAGATTTTTTTTCTTCCAGAGCATTTGTAATTTGTTCTTTTATTTGATTGAGAGCTGCACCAAGAGTTTTGCGCTCTTCGGGAGAAGATTGCCCGAGTGCTTTCAGTGCCTCGGTCAGCTTACCTTTTTTGCCGAGTGTAGCAACACGCAGCTCCTCCAAACCTTGAGAGGTCTCGCAGGCGGATATGGCAAGGAGCGATTCGGTAAGAAGTTCTTGTGACATCTGCAAGATTCCTAAGTTCTAGGTTCTGGGAAAGGAACTAGAACTCTAGGTTTTATAAAATCTAGTCCCTAGAACCTAGTCCCTAATCCCTAATTAAGCTGCTTGTTTTGCAAGAGCAGCTTTTGATTGATCAACCAGGGCTTTGAAGGCTGCCGGTTCATGAGTAGCAAGGTCGGAGAGGACTTTGCGGTCAACCTCGATGCCGGCTTTCAACAAACCATTCATGAACTGCGAATAAACCATATCATGTTCGCGAACACCGGCGTTGATACGCTGAATCCACAAGCTGCGGAAATTACGTTTTTTAGTGCGACGGTCACGATAAGCGTAACGCAGACCTTTTTCTACTTTTTCACGGGCAACGGTGATACAGCTTTTTGAACGGCCATAATAGCCTTTTGCCATTTTAAGAATTTTTTTGCGACGGGCGCGGTTAGCACCACTTTGAGCATGAGCCATTTGTTATCTCCCTATAAGCTAATATGAACCGTTGGGCATATATTGCACGATGCGATGTGTATCAGAAGCATCGAGAATAGTAGTGCCACGGGCGTTACGAATAAAACGATTGGTACGCTTGCGCATGCCATGACGTTTTCCAGCTTGGGAGGCAACAACCTTGCCTGTGGCAGTGAAGCGGAAACGCTTCTTACAGCCTGATTTTGTTTTCAGTTTTGGCATTTTAAAATCCTATAAAATTAAGGTTATAAATAAAGTGACCAAAGGCAATGCCTCGCCCGGTAACTCAAAGGGACTGAGTATTTAGCCGGGAAGTGACCGTAAATCAAGCAAAAAATAATATAAAATAATATCAGATAAAAAATGTCGGGTTTTACTTGAAATTACAGTTCAATATACCATATAATACTCAGGTGCTAATTTTATTAATCTGAATGGGAGAAAAACTATGGAATATCGTGATCCGTTTGCCACCGCTCAATTTGGCGCGCAGTCGAGAGCTGTTGCCTATGACGCTGGTTTACGCGCTTATATGCTTAAGATTTACAACTATATGGCGAGTGCTCTGGCTCTTACCGGTATAGTTGCTCTGGGTGCTTCCAAGTCTGAAGCCATTTTAAGCGCGCTTTACACTGTACAGAATGGTCAGGTCGCTGGCATGTCTGGCTTAGGCTGGATTGTCGCTCTTGCTCCAATTGGGCTGGTTTTGTGGCTAAGTATGGGTATTAACCGCCTGAGTACTACTGCGGCGCAGGGGATTTTCTGGGCATATGCAGCTCTGGTTGGCTTGTCGCTTACCTCCATATTCCTGCTTTATACCGGTGAAAGCATTGCCCGTGCTTTCTTCGTAACTGCTGGAACTTTTGGCGCGATGAGCATTTATGGCTATACCACTAAGCGGGATCTGACCGGTATGGGGTCATTCCTGATGATGGGACTTATCGGGCTTATTATTGCTTCGATAGTTAATATGTTCCTTGGTAGCGAAGGACTTGCTTTTGCCACTTCAGTGATTGGCGTGCTGATTTTCGTGGGGCTTACCGCTTACGATACCCAGAAGCTGAAAGGCATGTATTATCAGGTTGCTGGTAATGCTGAAGCTATGGCAAAAACTTCGATTATGGGCGCGCTCAGCCTGTATATGGACTTTATCAATATCTTTATGTATCTGCTGCGCTTTATCGGCGACAGAAGATAACATGCAGATTATTGATATAAATAATGCCCAGAGCCAGCTTGCTGCACTTATTAAAAGTGCAGTGGCTGGTGAGGATATTGTTATATCTGATTCTGGTAAGGACATGGTGCGGCTTATACCGGTGATGCCTGTTAAGGCAGAACCTAGGGTGGGCGGGCAGCTTCGTGGAAAATTTACAATTTCTGATGATTTTGATGAGTGCGATAAGGAAATAGAAGAGTTATTTTATAACTCAAAATTATTTCCAGATGAAGAGCAATAAATAGTGGATTTATTGCTTGATACGCATGTATTTTTATGGTGGGTTCAAGCACCAGAAACTTTATCTAATAAAGCGTTGTCTGTTATTTCATCGTCAGAAAATGTGATATTTGTCAGTAGTATAAGCCTCTTGGAAATAGCGGTAAAACAATCTATAGGAAAACTTACTTCTTTTATAGATTTTGATAAGTATATTAGTATATGTAATTTCTTGGAATTACCATTAACGGCTAAACAAGCCTATGCTGTTAAAAATTTACCATTACATCATAGAGATCCTTTTGACCGAGCATTGATTGCACAGGTGAAAACAACAGGTTTAACCTTGATAACGCGCGATAAAATTCTCGCTAAATATGAAATTCCAATTATTGAAGCATAATGCTATGAAATACATCAACACCATCGGCGTTGTGACCCTTTGTAAACGCGAGATATGGCGGTTTGCAAAGGTATGGAACCAGACCATTATTGCGCCCATTGTCACCACTTTACTCTTTCTTGCGGTTTTGATGCTGGCTATGGGCGGTAATGAGCAGATGATCGACCATGTGCCTTACGGAGAATTTATTGCTCCTGGACTTGTCATGATGGCGATTGTGCAGAATGCTTTTGCCAATACTTCATCATCATTGATGCTGGGGAAAATCCAGGGGGTTATAATTGATATTCTAATGCCGCCTCTAACCGGTGGCGAGTTGGTGTTCTGTCTGGTTGTTGGCGGGGTAGTGCGCGGGGTTCTGGTGGGTATAGTAGTGATGGCAGCCGTCTATATGTTCGTGCCGTTTTCTTTGCTTCATCCATGGATTGGCATGTATTATGTTGTTTCCGCCTGTATTATGCTGTCTCTGCTTGGAATTCTGACGGGCATATGGGCTCAGTCTTTTGATCAGCTTGCAGCCATAACCAACTATATAATCACTCCTCTTTCCTTCCTTTCCGGCACATTCTACTCAATTAAGCATCTCCCTGAATTCTGGTATTATGTCTGCCATTTTAACCCGTTCTTCTACATGATTGATGGTTTCCGCTATGCCACTGTTGGTTATACTGACGGCACTGTCGCACTTGGCATGGTGGTAATGGCGATAACCAACATTGTGTTATGGGTGGTTACTGCGGTATTATTCAGCAGGGGCTACAGGCTTAAAACTTAAGGAAAGCATAGTTAATGCAGGAATTTAATGTAAAGAAAACTATACCCATTCCAACTGAAAAGTTGGGATGGGTATGTGAAAATCGAGGCCGAAAGCCCGATTTTTCGACGCGTAGCGGGCGTACGCACTTTAAGAATTCCCAATTCTTGAAGTGCAAAAAGTATATATTGATTCTTTTTTATATTTTTACAGCATTACTTGCATTTATTTCACTTAAATCATTGATAGATTCCCTCATACCCGCGCATGGTCTTAGGGGATTATACGACCAATATGTTGGGCGTGATTTCCTGTTTTTTTATGCTGCTGCGAAGCTCACATTATCTGGGCATATCAATGATTTGTACGTGGGTGGCTTTATAAATAATATAAATAGCTCCGTTATTCCTGAACTGGAAAACCAGACAATGCAGCTCTGGGCGTGGCTGTATCCACCACATTATTTGCCACTGCTCATGCCTCTTGGCTTACTGCCATATTATTTTGCACTTGGCTTGTGGCTCGCCGTATCGTTTTTACTTCCGGCTTTTGTACTCTGGCATTTCTGGCAGATGCGCGGTGGCTTATGGCTGGCTACAATTTTTAATATCAATGTATTTTACTGCTTGAGCATGGGGCAGAACGCGCTGATTTTTGTGGCGATTGCCGGAATGGGTATTGCCTTGCTACAAAAACGCCCGCTGCTTGCGGGTGTGTGTTTTGCAGTCTTAAGCATGAAACCGCATTTCGCTATTTTGCTACCGGTTGCTCTGCTTCTTGGTCGTTACTACCGAGCCTTGCTATACACGATTCTTAGCACTTTATTTCTTGTTGTAGTTTCAAGTTTTTCTTTTGGTTGGAATATCTGGGAAATGGCGATAGGGCATTTCAGCTCAGCAAAAACGGTTTCTCTTGCTCCCGACATTTGGTTTTTCAGTGTTTATTCTACTTACCGTGCCTTGCTGGAAATTGGTCTTTCCGAGATTTATGCCTGGTGCGGTTATTTTCTAGTAGCCACCTTGGCATTCTATGGATTTTCAAAAGTTTGGCTCGGGGAACATACGCTTGCGGCAAAATGGCTGGCATTTAGCATTGCCGCGTTGTTATGTTCACCATATAACCTTGCTTATGATGCGGTGTGGATTGCTTTGCCAGCTATGGTGTGGCTTTCCCAGAAATTGGAGCAAAATCATAAATTACCAACTCTTGTTTATATATTGCTGGCAATGTTGGTTTTCGCGATTGCCATAACTTCGGTTGGAAATTACCTGACAATATTATTAATTATCGGTGCATTAATTGTTTTATTAGGGCTTGATAGGGGTCTTGACAAAATCACTTATTAGTAAGAAAATCACCCCTTTTCTAATTGACTTTTATATAACAAAAATGTCGGCTGTTCTACCAGTTTATCGCCGTTCCAATATCACTATTTCCCGTGGGGAAGGCGTATATCTCTTCGCGCCTGATGGTACGCGTTATCTGGATTTTGCCGCTGGTATCGCGGTAAATTCCCTTGGGCATTCTCATCCACACCTTGTTTCCGCGCTTAAAGAACAGGCAGATATTCTCTGGCATTGCTCTAATATGTATCAAATGCCTGAGCTTAACCGGTTTGCGCAGAGGCTGACTGCTGCTTGTTTTGCCGATAAGGTTTTCTTCTGTAATTCCGGTGGCGAGGCGGTGGAATGCGGGCTTAAAATCCTGCGAAAATATCATGATGCCAATGGCAACCCTGAGCGTTACCGGGTTATCACTATGGAGGGCGGGTTTCATGGGCGCAGCTTTGCCTGTATCTCCGCAGGTGGCAATGAGATAGCGCGTGCTGGCTATGGTCCTCTGCTTGATGGGTTTGACCGTGTGGAATTCAATAATTTGCAAGCTGTGGAAGCTGCTATTACACCGGAAACAGCGGCAATATTGGTCGAGCCGATTCAGGGTGAAGGCGGAATAAGGGAGGCGAAGCACGAGTTTTTACAAGGACTTCGCCGTATTGCTGATAAATATGGGCTGCTTCTGTTTATAGATGAGGTGCAATGTGGTATGGGGCGTACAGGTTCGCTATTCGTCCACCAGCAATCCGGTGTTGTTCCTGATATTGTTTCTGTAGCAAAAGGTATAGGCGGTGGATTTCCACTGGGTGCATGTTTGGTTACAGACAAGGTGGCCTCCTGCATGTCTGCTGGCACACATGGTTCGACTTACGGCTCAAACCCTTTGGCAATGGCGGTTGGAAATGCAGTTTTGGATATTATGCTTGCACCGGATTTTTTGCGGCAGGTGGAAGCGGTTGGCAGGTTGCTGAAAGAGCAGTTATCGGCAATCGTACTTGAATTTTCCAGCCTGTTTTCTGAGGTGCGTGGGCGGGGGCTTATGCTTGGGATGCAGGCAAAAATCCCGCACATTAAGCTGGTTGAAAATTTAAGGGAAAATGGTCTTTTTACTTCACCCGCTGAAGATAGCATCATCCGCATTACACCACCGCTGATTATTGAGGAGAAACACGTTAATGAAGCAGCAGATATTATACGCAGAACCTGTAGGGAAATATAATGAAAGTATTGATATGACCAGGCATTTTATAGATTTTTCTGATATTACGGCGATTGAACTTAGAAAAATTCTTGATTGTGCAGTACGCCTTAAAAAAGAGCGGGCGGAAGGCAGGTTCGAGCCGTTACTTGCCAATAAAAAACTTGCGATGATTTTTGAAAAAAATTCTACCAGAACCAGAGTGTCTTTTGAGGTGGCTATGATGGAGCTGGGCGGTCATGCCCTTTCCTTTAATGGTAATGAATTGCAGCTTGGAAGAGGAGAGTCGGTTGAGGATACTGCCCGTGTGCTTTCGCGCTATGTGGATGCCATTATGTTACGCTGCCATAGTCACGACAAGCTGATTCAGCTTTCGGAAAATGCGAGTGTTCCGGTGATAAACGGGCTTACTGAGTTCAGTCATCCCTGTCAGATTCTCGCTGATATACTGACATTTGAAGAAAATTTTGGAAATATTGAAGGAAAAACAGTGGCATGGGTAGGAGATGGCAATAATGTGGCGCAAAGCTGGATTCAGGCAGCGACGCTATTTGGCTGTAATTTCAAAATTGCCTGTCCTCCGGCTCTTTCTCCGCTTCCGCAGGTAATTGACTGGGCGCTGGCGCGTGGCGGTAATATTAAGATTTCAGATTCACCGGAAGGGGCCGTTTCTGGGGCACATGCTGTAATCACGGATACATGGGTATCTATGGGTGATCCGGATGTGGACGCACAAATAAAGATTCTTGCGCCGTATCAGGTTAATGCCGAACTTATGAAAAAAGCCGATAAAAAGGCGATTTTCCTGCATTGCTTGCCTGCACATCGTGGGCAGGAGGTTACTTCTGAGGTTATTGATGGGGTGCAATCTAGAGTATTTGATGAGGCAGAAAACCGGTTGCACGTGCAAAAGGCGATTTTGCTATGGTGTTTGATGAAAATCTGATAGTTTTTGATGAAAATTGTCGCAGTTTATGCTATATTAACCGCGTATGTTAAACGCAATGGTCTGATTTGTCTGCAATGAATATATAGTTATTTCAAATAATAACTTTATAGTTCTTATTTGGAGTTACGTTCGCTTCGCAGTGGAATGTAAAATTTCTGGCGGTCTTTCGGACTCGATTTTATAGTAATTCTGTATAATGATTACACAGAATTACTATAAGATCTGAATAATGCTTTGAGGGTATATTATGCGATTTATGATGTTAATAGGTGTATGTTTCATAGTCGGCATGCTTATTTTTGGCGGTAATCCACTTAGGGAATTCCAGAATAAGCAGAGAGAATTGCTGAAAAAATATGGAGGGGATGAACTGACTATTACTACTAACCTGTTCATAGAACAGCAACAAGGTGCTGGTAATACAGGAATATTTAGTGACGGAGTCGCTGTCGATCCTAATAGCAAAGCGGCTCTGCTGAATTCTATTAAATCTTCGGCTAGTTCTAATAGTGTGTCTGGCTCTGATCTTGCATCAGATTCTGTGGTTAAGATAGCAAAGCCGGATGATGATCTGCCGGAAGATAATTTTATTGGAGTTGAAGTTAAGAGCAGTGCATCAGCGGATGTAGCAAAAATGGGAAAGATAAGTAACTATTATCCGCCCATTGTAGGACAGGCAGAAGTGGCGGTGCCTCAACGCCAGCCAGTAGTATTTACCGGAAAAGAACCAAAGTTGCGTAGCGGACAGGTAATTTCTTTTGAGGGAGTTTATGTGTATCTGGTTGATGATTATGGCAATAGAAAGATAATGCCGGATGGCACATATAATCTTATGGACGGCAATCTGATCGTGGTAAGTAATGGCAGGAATATGTTGTTGAGATAGCGTTTTAAGTGTTTCGTGGATTTAAAAGATTGAGATGATGTTGTGAGTAATACCCCTTTGCTTGATGTTGTAAGTTATCCTCGTGATATTCGTGAATTTTCTGATGATCAGCTTGAGCAGCTGGCGACAGAGTTGCGCACGGAGACAGTTTCTGCCGTATCGCATACTGGCGGTCATTTAGGGGCAGGGCTCGGTGTTGTCGAGCTTACGGTTGCTTTGCACCATGTATTTAATACGCCTGAAGATTTGCTTATTTGGGATGTTGGGCATCAATCTTATCCGCATAAGATACTGACAGGTAGAAGAGATAGAATTAGAACTCTGCGTAAAACGGATGGTCTTTCCGGATTCTGCAAGAGAACAGAAAGTGAATACGACGTATTTGGTGCAGGGCATAGTTCAACCTCAATTTCTGCGGCGTTGGGCATGGCAGTGGCAAGGGATTTGGATGGGAAAAAGCATGAAGTAATTGCTGTTATTGGTGATGGTGCAATGAGTGCTGGCATGGCTTATGAGGCGTTGAACAATGCTGGTAGTATTGGCACACGTCTGATTGTCATTCTTAATGATAACGACATGTCGATAGCACGACCAGTTGGTGCGATGAGTACATATCTATCGCGGTTGATTTCTTCGCATCCCTACCATACGCTGCGTCATATTGCTAAAGCTGTTGCCAGCAAATTTCCAGAGCCTCTGCTTCGGTTTGCGCGTAGGGCAGAGCATTTGGCGCGTGATATAGCAATTGGTGGAACGCTTTTTGAACAACTGGGTTTCTATTATGTGGGGCCTGTTGATGGGCATAATCTGGCGCATCTGCTTCCGGTTCTACGCAATATAAAAAACCAGAAAGATAGTGGGCCTATTTTGTTGCATGTAGTGACGCGCAAGGGGCATGGTTATGCGCCGGCAGAGGCATCTGATGATAAATATCATGGTGTAAATAGTTTTGATGTTACGACCGGAACGCAGAAAAAATCTGTTGTTGCTGCGCCAAGCTATACTAAAGTTTTTGCTGACAGCCTGATAGCAGAAGCAAAGAGAGATGAGAAAATAGTGGCTGTCACTGCTGCTATGCCATCGGGAACAGGGCTTGATTTATTTGCGAAAGAATTCCCTAATAGAATGTTTGATGTAGGAATTGCTGAACAACATGCAGTGACTTTTGCTGCAGGATTGGCTACGCAGGGCTATAAGCCGTTCTGCGCTATTTATTCCACCTTTCTGCAACGTGGATATGATCAGGTGGTGCACGATGTTGCGATTCAAAACCTGCCGGTACGTTTTGCGATTGACCGTGCGGGATTAGTTGGTGCGGATGGACCAACCCACGCTGGTTCTTTTGACATTACTTATCTTGCCAGTCTGCCGAATTTTATTGTGATGGCACCAAGCGATGAAGCAGAGCTTAAACATATGGTGGCAACCTCTACTGCCATTGATAATGCTCCAAGTGCAGTGCGTTATCCGCGTGGTGAAGGAATTGGAATTACGCTTCCTGAAGTTGGTGTGCCGCTGGAAATTGGAAAAGGCCGGATCGTGCGTGAAGATGTGGGTTCCAAGGTTGTTTTGCTGTCTCTTGGCACACGTCTGGCAGAATGTCTGAAGGCAGCCGATATTCTGGCAGAAAAAGGAATTAAAACTACGGTTGCTGATGCCCGTTTCGCCAAACCGATTGATGAAGATTTAATCCGCAGTTTAATTGCAAAACATGAGTTGCTGATAACAGTGGAAGAGGGCGCAATTGGTGGCTTTGGTTCGCACGTCCTGAGCTTCGCAGCAAATAACGACTTGCTGCAAGGTGGTTGCAAAATTCTTGCCTTGTGCCTGCCTGATGAATTTATTGAGCAAAACACTCCACAAACCATGTATGATATTGCGGGGCTCAACGCTCCACAGATCGTGGAGAAAGTGCTGCAGTCAGGAATTTCTTCACAACAATTTATAAAAAAACTAGGAAAGTCTATATGAAATTAAAGGATATAATTCTCGCGTTACTATCACCAGGGCTTCTTATCTTGGGTATTGCCTTGTCTATGGGTGGACATGGTCCTCATGCATTAATTTATATAGCAGTGTTATATGCCATTATAATAACGTTATATTTTTTGTATAATTTAATAAAAAATAAAGATAAGAAAAAAATTATTTATATCATAATTGCTTTAATACCCGTTTTTGAATTTATAATGCCAGTTCATATATTGATTCTGCAGGTATTCAGATAATTAATTATGTATTGTTTAGAGATTGTGTGCCTCAATGCCTGAGAGAATGATACATGTAAAAGGCAATGAATTTATTATCGAGACCTCTGCATAATGCGTCATTGCGACTGCGAGCGTAGCGTGGCAGGAAGCAATCCATCTTTCTATGATGTTTTATTTTACTGGATTGCCATCCCCGCCAATTCTTCCAAGCAAGGTTGGGCGGGGACAGGCTGTGGCTACGCCTTCTCGCAATGACGAAAAACGCATTATGCATAGGTCTTTGAAATATTTTGAACTTTACAAATAGCCGAAATGTATATATAGTACTATACATATAGGAGGTAGAGTTATGGACGCATCAATAGTAGATTTAAGATACCGTATGGCGGATGTTCTGAGGGCGATTAAACGCAGGGAAACGGTCAATGTTTTTGAGCGCAACAAGCTGATTGGGCATTTTGTGCCTGTAGATAGTGCTGAAAAACCAAAAATGCGGGTGCAGGATCACCCTTTTTTTGGCTCAGCAAAAGATGATGCTCGTGATGTGCGGGAAATGATTCGTTCTATGCGCAAAAGTCGTGTCCAGAAATGGTTTGAAGAAGGTCGCTTTGGAGATACAGAGTGATTTTTGACACGGATATTTTAATTTGGGTTCAGCGTGGTGTTAATGGTGCTGCTAATTTGATAAATGATGCTGATAAGAGAAGAATTTCCATAATTTCATATATGGAGTTTATACAAGCAGCAAAGAACAAGAAGATGCTTTCTATATGTAAAAATTTTCTTGGTAATCTTGATTTAGAAATAATTCCCATTAGTCCCGATATTTCACATCGAGCAGCAGTTTTTATTGAAGAATTTTCTCTTTCGCATGGGCTTTCAATTGCCGATGCTTTAATCGCAGCTACTGCTTTTGAGTATGGTGAACCACTCGCCACTTCCAATTATAAAGACTATAAAATGATAGCAGGTCTGGAGATTAAACGTTTGCATGTCAGACAATAATCAAATTATCAAAGTTGTTGGCAACAATCTAACTTTTGCAGGAAAAACTTATCATTGCGCTGTCGGAAAAAATGGGTTTTCTGACGATAAAAAAGAAGGTGATGGCTGCACACCATTTGGTGTTTTTCCGCTGCGTGAATTATGGTATCGCGCGGATAAAATAGAAAAGCCAAAAACTAATTTACCAATAAAAATTATCCACGAAAATGATGGTTGGTGTGATGATGTAAATTCATCGGATTATAACAGGCATATACTTCTTCCCCTGCCTCTGAGAGATGGTGTTCCGCGTCACGAAAAACTTTGGCGCGATGATGATGTCTATGATTTGATTATTCCCATCAGCTATAACGATTCGCCGGTTGTTTCTGGAAAAGGTAGTGCCATTTTCATACATATTGCCCGTGAAAATTATGAGCCGACTGAAGGTTGTGTGGCCTTGAAGCTGGCTGATTTGTTGGAAATATTGCCATTTCTTTCCAGCAGAACTGTTATTGAGATAAAAATTTAGCGGTTATTTTCTGCTTGCAGTTTATCAGCGCAGAAGCTAGCTTCCCAGAGTATTTTTGAATAAAATTATAACGAAAAGGAAAACATCATGAGTAATTCTGCGACCGCTGCTAAAAATAATTTTTCTGATTACAAAGTGGCTGACATGAGTCTTGCCGCTTGGGGGCGCAATGAAATTTCCCTCGCAGAAACCGAAATGCCGGGGCTTATGGCGATACGCGCTGAATACGCTAAATCACAGCCACTGAAGGGCGCGCGCATTGCTGGTTGTCTGCATATGACCATTCAAACCGCCGTGCTTATTGAAACTTTGACTGCGCTTGGTGCGACTGTGCGCTGGAGCAGCTGTAATATATTCTCTACGCAGGATCAGGCAGCAGCGGCGATTGCAGCAGCTGGAATTCCGGTGTTTGCATGGAAAGGTGAAACCGAGGAAGAAGCTGACTGGTGCATTGAGCAAACTATTAAAGGTGCTGATGGCTGGACTCCGAACATGATTTTAGATGATGGTGGCGATCTAACAATTATGATGCATAAAAAATTTCCGGAACTGCTGAAAGAAGTAAAAGGGCTTTCTGAAGAAACCACGACAGGTGTTCACCGCCTGTATGAAATGGTGAAAGCTGGTGAGCTGAAAGTTCCGGCAATTGACGTGAATAATTCGGTTACCAAATCGAAATTTGATAATCTTTATGGCTGCCGTGAATCATTGCCAGATGGTTTAAAACGCGCGACTGACGTTATGATTGCCGGCAAAATTGCTGTGGTTGCTGGTTATGGCGATGTGGGCAAAGGCTGCGCGCACGCGCTTAAAGGTCAGGGTGCACGCGTGATTGTAACCGAGATAGATCCGATCTGCGCACTGCAGGCGGCTATGGAGGGTTATGAAGTAACTACTATGGAAGACGCTGCTGCGCGTGGGGATATTTTTGTAACTGCTACCGGCAATGTTGATGTAATTACTCTGGAACATATGCGGGCGATGAAAGACCGTGCTATTGTCTGCAATATCGGTCATTTTGACAGTGAAATTCAGGTTGCTTCACTCAAAAATATGACATGGAAAGAAGTGAAGCCACAGGTTGATGAAGTAGCGTTTCCTGATGGAAAACGCATCATCGTTCTTGCCAAAGGTCGTCTGGTGAATCTTGGTTGTGCCACCGGTCATCCAAGCTTTGTAATGAGTACATCGTTCTCCAATCAGGTTCTGGCGCAGATTGAGCTTTGGAACCACCATGCAAAATACGAAAATAAAGTTTATGTTCTGCCGAAGCATCTGGATGAAAAAGTTGCCGCCCTGCATCTTGATAAGCTTGGTGTGAAGCTTACTAAGCTCAGCAAGAAACAGGCGGAATATCTCAGCATTTCAGCAGAAGGGCCATTTAAGCCTGAAGGCTACCGCTACTAAATTTTATTTTTCAAATGACGCTAGACAAAGTGTTTTTTTTCTGTCTATCGTCATTTTATAAATAACTTGAAGAGTGAGTGCGTGTGAATCGTATCGCATCCGTAATAAAGTCGGTTTTTCATGGTCATAAGGCTTGTGCTGTGCCTAGTGGACGTGAGGTGGAGTTATTGACTGAGAACGAAAAACTAAAATCCAACCTGAAAATTTATTCTACCTTGCTTAATATGTCGCCATATCCAATCTGGCAGCGTGGCGAAGATCTCAATATTGGTTTTCATAATCTGGCTTATAGCGAAGCAGTAGATGATTTGCTGGACAGTGCTGAATCTGGCGTTGTACCGGAGCTTGATAAACGTGTGCGGATGATGTCGCAGCAAGCAGGCGTTAGCACAAGATCAGTCACTGACAGGCGGCATATTGTTGTTGGCGGGCATCGCAAGCTCTATGAAATCACCGAATTTTCTATACCTGAAGAAAAAATGTTCGCCGGCTTTGCTATTGATTACAGCGAAGTTGATAAACTGAAAGAAGACATTGCTCGCTATATCTCAGCGCAGGATGACTTTCTTGAAAGTTCTGCAAGTGCGATGGCGATTTATGGCTCTGACATGCGCCTTAAAACCTTCAACAATGCCTTTGTCGCGCTCTGGAAATTTGATGAAGTGTGGCTGGATTCGCACCCGACATATAGTGAAATACTTGAGGTCTTACATGAGAAACGCCGACTTCCCGAACAAGCCAATTTCCACTTTTTCAAGCAGCAACAGATAAAGTTATTTACTGATTTGCTGGAGCCACGCGAAGAGTTTTTCTATTTACCAGATGGCAAAGCTTTGCGCGTTATTGCGATTCCGCATGCGCTGGGCGGAATTTTATTTGCCTATGAAGATGTAACTGACAGGCTGGCTCTGGAGCGTTCATATAATACATTGATTGCGGTGCAGCGTGAAACCCTCGATAATCTGCATGAAGGAGTTGCGGTATTTGGTGAAGATGGAAGGTTAAAACTCAGCAATCCAGGCTATTTGCTTATGTGGAATCTGGAGGTTGAGTTTGTAAATTCAGAGCCGCATATCCGCGAGCTGCTGGAAAAATATAAAACTCTATTTGCCGTGGAAGATTGGGAAAGTTTTAAGAATCAGCATATGGAGCAATTGCTGACCCGTGATTTCAATTCAAGGCGTATTGAGCGTTCTGACGGCAAGGTAATTGATTGCCGTAAAGTGCCGTTGCCGGATGGGGCTACGCTTATAACCTACCTTGATATTACCGACTCAACATTGGTAGAGAGGTCATTACGGGAGCGTAACGATGCGCTGTCGGAAGCGGACAGGCTCAAAACCGAATTCCTTGCCAATGTGTCATATGAACTGCGTTCGCCACTGACCTCAATAAGCGGATTTTCGGAAATGCTCAGGCAGGAATATTTTGGAACGCTGTCAGACAAGCAACGCGAATATGTTGAAGGTATACACCAGTCATCGCAGCATCTCATGCAGCTTATCAATGATATTCTGGATCTGGCAGGAATTGAAGCGGGGTATATGCGTCTTAACATCTCTCGCTTTGATATTTATGCGATGATGAAACCGGTGCTGTCATTGATACAGGAGCGCAGTAAGGAAAACTTCATTACCATTAAGTTTGAATGTCCTTCCAAAATAGGTAAGATGATTGGTGATGAAACACGTATCAAACAGATATTATTCAACCTGCTTTCCAATGCCATAAAATATTCGCAGGAAGGCGGTAAAATAAGTTTCGGTGCTAAAGAAACTGAAATCGGTGAGATTATGTTATGGGTGGAAGATGATGGTCAGGGAATTCCTATTGATGAACAGGAAGTTGTATTCAGCAAATTCTATAAGGGACGTAATCAGGAAGCCGCGAAAGGCAAGTCGACCAGTCGTTCAGGAACCGGGCTTGGGCTTCCGATTGTGAAAAGCTTTATAGAGCTGCATGGCGGGCGGGTGGTTTTAAATTCTGAATCGCAAAAGGGCGCGCGTTTTGAATGTTACCTTCTGCGTGATAATCCTGAATTGAAACTGCCTGAAAAAACTACAAAAACAAAGAAGGCTGTATAAGTTATGGCATCTGGTAAAATAACTATTTCAACAACGCAACCTAAAGGTATTCCGCCAAAGGCAGATTTTGCTATTTATGTGAATTTTGATAAAGAAGCACCGAATCCTCAACGGGTTTTTCAAGCTGTTTCAGACCTTATCAATGCTTTTCAGAAATTTGATAAAATTTTATGCCAAACTATAGATAGCAATATAGAACCTGTCATGATGCTTGAAGAAATTGAGGCAGGCTCTCTGAAGGTTTGGCTTAGAAACGTATTGCAATCAACACCAGATGAAAATCTTAAAAAATTAGAGTGGAAACCACTTGTTGGAAAATATTTAGTGAAAGCAAAATATTTAGCTATTGAGCTTTTAAATTCTGAAATAGAGGATAATAAGAAAGAAAAAATAGAAGATTTTGGTAGAAAACTGGCTGATATTGCTTCTGAAACAGACGTTAGACATTTACCGGATTATAAAGCCCCCTCAATAAATGATTTAGCTTCATCTTTGCGTGAAATTTCTGATGCTAAAGATTCGTTAAGTCCAAAAGATAGCTTGTCCTATATAAGTGATGATAAGGAGGTTGATTTCAATCTTACTATAAACTGGACACCAGA
>JBEBHV010000191.1:0-4094 GCA_040080715.1 Rickettsiales bacterium
GTAAAGGATCACTCAAAACCAAACGCCTCAAAGCCGCACTCCACAATGATTACAGAGCCGAGTTAATCAACTCTTCATAATATATGCGGTTGCCCTGTTAAGTTTTTATTACATACGTATATAAAGGGAACAAAAAACCCGCCATTCCAGCGGGTTTTATGATTTCTAGTCACAGAAATTTATTAAATTCTATCGGCTATGTCCAGCTCCACGGGTTTGTTGCGGTTGTGGTTGATTAAGGGTGTTTGCCATTCCCTTAAGCCCTTCTTCCATTGCTCCCTTGGAAATTTGACCAAGAATATTAGGATCGACGACTTGCTTTAAATATTCTCCAAGTCCTTGTTCTGTTATAGACATTGTTCCACTCCCGTTGTTTCTTCTAATTTTTTAATTCTACTTTTATTTCTTGTTCTTTAGCTATTTTCTGCGCCATGTTCAGGGCGATTCCACGCACATGCGCCGGCTGCATCAACATTCCGTTTTCGTCGCGTACACCATCAAACATTTTGAGCAGGTGCGGACGGATTCTCTCAGCAATATCCATTATCAGATTGCCACGCGCCTGCGCCTGGGTGCGTCTTACAACCTGAATAGCTGCTGACTTGGCGGCGTTGCTCAGATCAGGCTTTGCTGCCTTCGCGCCATTAACCCAGGAATTTATCGCATCATGCGACATAACATTCTCCATAAATATAAAATTAACTAATTAATCTACATATGCATATAATATGTTAAGTAGTTTAACAATTAGTTAAAAAAATTAAATTATTTTACTGGATTTGGAGAGCTGGATTTGGAGTTGTAGATGGCAGTTTTCCTGTGTTGCCACGCATTTTTTATAAAAATGCTCGCAATGACGAGGATATTACTAAAACTTCCTGCTCAGGTGCAGGCAGATGAAAAAGCAGAGGATATAGCATAATAGCCCAAAGCAGTAGCTTATGCTGGCACCATAGCTCATTGAGATTATTACCGAGAAAATGCTGGCAAATACCGAGGCTGCGCCATTTAAAGCCCAGAACCACGGCAACAGTTCGGCGTGTTGTTTTTTTGCCGCTGCTACTCCCAGTGGGAACATCATACCCAAAAACAAACTCACTGGAATTAACAATAAGACCGAGAATAATATCCGCATCTCGGTATTATGATGATGCAATTCCATGCGGTAATTATGAACTAACCATAAGGTTGTTGCGATGGATATACAGAGTAATAATGGACGGATAATGTACGCGCTTCTGGATAAATTATGTGAGCGCACAGTGTAACTACCTATGCCACTGAATAACAGCAGCGTGAATAAAATAACTGATAAGCCATATACCGGATGTCCCAGGAAAATAGTCAGCCACTGCATAAGTGACATTTCAATGAACATGAATCCAAGACCTATCAATGTAAAATAGGCTATGTACGGTTGCGCATTTTTGAATTCCTGACGTTTTGCTCTATATAGATTAAACATAGGCCAGATTACAGCGTAGGTAAGATAGGAAAATACTATAGCGGCGAGTGCTGCCAATACATAAGTGGCAGCGTTATTGGCGGCATTATCTTCGCCTTCTAATGGTGAAAATATATTCCTGAACCGCGTCATATTGAAAAAGAACGGACGGTCATCGGTCGTGGTGGTTACATCAAGTGGTAATGAGTCATAGAAAGTTTTAGAAGCGTTGCCGGAAAGTATAGTCTTGGAAATGTCATCAAAATCTTTGGATGGGGTGATGAGTATTTTAAAACCATAGGTTTCGGCAAATTCTGCGGTTTTTGCGATTTCATCAGGAGTGAAGGCTGATTTACTAACCAGCATGTTGATAATATCGCCAGAATTATTAAGCACTATAACGTGATTTCGGATATCAGCAGCTGGTACGATTTCTTTCAGGCTGTCTGTGGCAAGGGAAAGAAGGCGATATAATTCGCCGTGATGTTTGTCAGCCATAAACCATCGGGAAACGCTGAGCATTCCCTTTTCATTTAAATGGTTGAAAAAATCAACCCAGGCTTCTTTAGTGTAAAGTTTGTTTTCGGAAAGAGCAAGACCACCAGCGGCTGTTGCTGCCCATGTATCAATCAGTGAGATTTGTACCATGTCGTAGCTTACGTCATGCGAGCTTATATAACTCCTTGCTTCAGCATTTACAAGGTTCACCCCAGGATAACTATAAAGTCTTCCGGTAAAATCAGCATATACCTTGTTCAGTGCTTCAAAAATTGATGGATTGATTTCAATACCGGTGATTTTCCTGACACCAAACACAAGAGCCGAAAGAACATCCCTTCCACCGCCGACACCAATAATTGCCGTGTGGTTTATATCGCGCAGATGATAACCGGAATTGATAACATCATGTTTCAGGAAATTTACTTTATCCAAATCACCATCAAATTTTGTGAGAACCGTTTCGGCACTCCCGTCTATCACCAGTTTTTTCTGTTCAATTAATGCATGATCTTTTTTATCAAACTTCTCGCTGAATCCCCATTCAAATGGTCTGGAATTTTGTGTTTGGTATACACCCACATGGGTGAAGCTGTTCCAGCGTTCAAAATCAAATTTTTCAAGAATACTGAGTTTGGCAATGCGTAGGTGGAATATCGGGTTGCCGGTTACATAAGAATATGACTGTACGGTGAATAAAGAAAAGAACAATATAATTACAGAATAGAATATCTTGACCTTGAAAGGAGATAGTTTTTCTTTAGCCAGTTTCCAACCAAATATGGACAGTAGGCTTGCTAATAATAAAATGACGGTTACCGGATCAAAAAATTTCAGCATTACAATCATTAATATGCAGCCAAGGGCAGCACTTACCAGATCTACGGCATACAGGCGACTGGTGTGTGATGGGAAATAGGTGAGCAATAATGTGACACACACACCTATGGCAACAAAGCTGCCGCATAGGAAGAAAGGTCCTGATATAAGCAACAGGCCACCGAATATTTTTATTGTCTCTGCTAGAGAGCCAGTGTAACTGTCTGCCAGCGTAGTGAGGCGACCGGCAATATCAACCATTCCCAAAGTAGCAATTACTATTGAAATTGCTGAGTATAATGCGTGCTTCCCACATTCTTCATTAACAGTGGAAGAAGTGAAGCGCGAAGGCTTGTAATATACCTTGAATGCGCCAACGGTAAGCCCAAGCATGGCGAGCGTAATTCCGGCAAAGGCGAAATGGTAATAAAATACAACGCTGAAAATACGGGTGGCAAGGATCTGTATGGCAATCATAGAAAAGGCAAAAAGTCCTATTGCTATAAAATGAATCTTGCTTGGGCTGTTTAATTTTTCCTGCATATACTCTTCTCATTTCAAGAATTGGCGTTGTTAACCTTCGACTCGTGTAGTTTTTCTACACTTCGTCTCGGTTGTCTAGCCAATTCTTGAACTGCTTTGAGTATAATAATGTCCTTGATAAAGTAAAAACTCTCTAGGCTGTGTCGACATTCACTACTATGTCTTGCTGCAAACATGGTTTTCTGCGCTTCCGCTACGCACGTACCAAAGTGTACGCTTGCGTTGCGGTTCTCGAAAAACCATGTTTTCGCTTGTGACCTAGCGTGAATGTCGACACAGCCTAAGTTTATAGGTTTTCCGACAAACTACAGACTATAGTTGTTTCATATTTTCAAGAAGGTATAGGAAAAGTTTATAATAGCCGTTTATTGGCGAAGGCTTTCCCTGAGCCGGTCTTTAGATAATGTTTAAATTCACGGGCTTTTTGTTGGTCAGCAAATGCATGATAACTTCCAATTCCCATGGTAGATACTTAGCTGTGTGTGTTGATTTACTTGCATTATGAGCCTTTATACGAGCTTTTAAATCCTCTGTATATCCTCGGTAAGTTTGCTTCGGGAAGTTGACGCTACGTAGTATGTAAACATAATACATGGTGATAGCCCTCCTTCGCTTTCGTTACACTCAAGCTTCGTAGCGCAGCCTTCTCCTAACGTGTTCAGCAGGCTTACTGGCGTAAGCCAGCCGAAGCACGTAGTATGTAAACATAATACATGGTGATAGCCCTCCTTCGCTTTCGTTACACTCAAGCTTCGTAGCGCAGCCTTCTCCTAACGTGTTCAGCAGGCTT
>JBEBHV010000017.1:0-16745 GCA_040080715.1 Rickettsiales bacterium
CAAGTGTACCATCAGCCGGACAAGGACGGCGGAGGTTAGCCGCCATAAAATTTTGGGTGGCTTCCTCAATTTTTTCCATTCTATCTCTGGTGATCTGGTCTTTTTCTATTGTGCTTCCTAAATCTCCACCGGGAATGACAGAGGCAAGCAAAATACCAGCCACAGCAACAATCATGCTGACCTGAATCAGGGAAAAACCTTGTTTTGTTAGATTTTTTATATTTACGCTCATAGCATTCTGCTGAATTCACCATGTAATTTTCCATTATAACTTCTAAATAATTGACAAACTGTTAATAATATCATTATTGATGCTGTATATTTTGTTGTAATAAGAGTGCGTAATGAAAGCAGAAATCGAAACATTATCTAAGAAAATCAAACAGTCACAGGATCTGTTAAGGAGGTATCTTTGACTGGGATAATGCCCTGCGCCGTCGCGATGAGCTGAATTCACTATGTGAAGACCCAAATCTCTGGAATACACCGGCAAAAGCGCAGGAGTTACTGCGTGAACGTACCCATCTGGATTCACTGATAACTGGTTATGAACGTCTGGATAGTGAATTTAAAAATAATCTGGAACTAGCCGAAATGGCGGAGGCGGAAAAAGATGATTCCATGCTTTCCGAAGCAGAATCTGAACTGACCAATATTGCTTCCGCGCTTAATAAGCTGGAAATAGACAGCCTGCTTTCCGGCGAGGCGGATAGCAATGATTGCTTCCTTGAAATAAATTCCGGAGCAGGGGGAACCGAGTCGCAGGACTGGGCGGAGATGCTGCTGCGTATGTATACCAGATGGACAGCAAAACGTGGTTACAAATGTGAATTGATTGATGAAAATCGCGGAGAGGAAGCTGGTATTAAATCCGCCACTATCAAAATTAGCGGGCATAATGCTTATGGTTGGGCAAAGACCGAGTCAGGGGTACACCGCCTTGTCCGTATTTCACCGTTTGATTCCAACGCCCGCCGCCACACTAGCTTTGCCGGTGTCTGGGTCTATCCGGTTATTGATGATAAAATCGACATCAAAGTTGATGAGAAAGACATTAAGGTTGATACCATGCGCTCAGGCGGAGCCGGCGGACAGCACGTAAACAAAACCGAAAGCGCGGTGCGCTTTACCCATATGCCCACCGGAATTGTGGTAAAATGCCAGAGTTCGCGCAGCCAGCATGCTAACCGCGCCGAGGCGATGCAGATGCTAAAAGCCCGGCTGTATGAGCGCGAGCTTAGAATCCGCGAAGAAAAGGCCGACGTGCTTAACGCGCAGAAAACCGATAACGCCTGGGGACACCAGATCCGTTCTTATGTGCTGCACCCATATCAATTGGTAAAAGATCTCCGCACCGACTATGAAACCAGCAACACTGGGGGCGTGCTCGATGGTGAACTAGACGCGTTCATAAGCGCCGCGTTGGCGGATAGGGTTAAGGGGAAGGTGGAGTAGCTTTTCTTCCAACTGATGCATCTTTAGGTGGTGTTGTTGGCGAAGGTAGTAGTCCTTGTTCGATATATTTTGGATCAGCATAGTAAACAATATTATTATGATTAGCATTTAATCTAGCAGGTAGATGATGTTCAATTTTAGAATCGACGAGACCTTCTGCAGTTTTAAAAACATTTCCACTCCGAGCATGGTCAACTAATTCTTCTATCAATGCCATCTTTCTATTATTAGCCAATATATTGGCAGCCATTTTACCCTCAATAGATGCCATTATGCCATCATTTGGGTTAGATTCCAACTCCCTAAATTGTTTTTTCACCGCTTGTTCTATTGCAATAGCAGGATAAATTTTCTCTTTGCCGTTTGGTAATTTAAGAACTAAATCCTTTCCATCAACAAAGTCTTCTAAATACCTTTTCTGACCACGTGCGTCCTTTTGAGCTTTATAATCAGCTAAATCCGAACCCGTAAGGAAATCCTTTACGTCATAACCATTTCTTTCCCCGCTCGGTTTTTTAGTAATGTCATTAGCTACATCAACCACTATTTGTTTATCTGCCATATCTCTCTCCTTGATAGTATTTAATAATTACATTTGTTTTTGTTTAGCTTGTGCGAGTGCGCGTTCTTTTAAGATTTCCGCGACATGATTTTTACCTACATTTTGTTCATATGCTTGTTCTAAGCTATGTGATGGAGAAAGATTTGTTTTCTGCTCGTTATACTGTTGAACCGCCTGTGCATATTCTGCTGCCTGCGTTTTTTTGCCCATTTGTCCACCAATATATGAACCTATTGTTATAGCAGTTGCTGCAATAGCGAGAGCTGGTAAAAGTAGGGCTGCTATGCTAGTAGTGGCGGTGGCAGCAGCAGGAATCATAGCTGCGGTCACAATTCCTGATGTTGATATAGTTTCAGTTGCTATTGTTGCCATCATTATACCAGCGTTTATTACGCCAGCAACGGCTGCGCCAATCAATCCGCCAAGTAAAGCAGATTTATTAACAGCGGTTGGTTCACGAACTATTTTGCCTTCGGCAAGCTCATGTTCCATCCGTTTTTTTCCAATAATACCACCAACTATTGTGCCTATTATTGGATTTATCAAAAAACCAATCGCCATTTCCTGATTAAACATGGTCGGTTTTTTGTTAGTGCTTAATATAAGTGGGTTGGACATTAATTTTACCTTTCATGTGTCCAATTCTGCGATAGTTTTTATATAATTGATAGTTAAAGTTTTGTTACATGATTATGACATTCAGAGCAGTTCATAGTAACCATTTGATTTTCCGTGTCATCCAGCATTCTTGCGGGGTCTGGGGTAAAGTCACTGACTGCGGGTTTGACTCCGGATACCGCAACAAGTGCGGTATGACAGAACAGTACGTTACGAGATTATTGAATAGCCCTGCTTCAGCATTGTTTGTCATCAACATCTCATGTAGGTTGATTACGTGCGGATAGTGGTATATTGTGAACTGATTAGGCGGTAGTACTAAAATTCTATTATAGGTAAGATTTATGTATAAAGTTGAACTAGTTGAAATGGATGGTGGAATAGGTTTCATAGTACCTGATGAAATCGTATCCAGTTTAAAGTTGTCAGTGGATAGCACTTTTAATGTTATAGAAAATCCTGATAGTGTTGAATTGATTATCGTTGCTCCTAATGATAGCGGACAATGAACTCCCTAGGCTTCAACAAACCGGAAAAAGATACGAAAGTCGTCGTGGCGATGTCCGGCGGGGTGGATTCCTCTGCCGTTGCCGCGCTGTTGCATGAGCAGGGCTATCAGGTAATCGGCATTACCTTGCAGCTTTATGATCACGGGGCGATGGTGAATAAAAAGGGTGCGTGTTGCGCCGGGCAGGATATTCACGATGCGCGCAGGGTAGCGGAAAAACTAGGTATCGCTCATTATGTGCTTAATTACGAAAGCAAATTCAAGGAAAGCGTGATGGATGATTTCGTTGATAGCTATCTTGCTGGCGAAACGCCAATCCCTTGTGTGAAATGCAACCAATCGGTAAAATTCAAAGACTTGTTGCAGACTGCCCGTGATTTAGGCGCGGATTGCATGGCTACTGGGCATTACGTCCAGCGCATGGAAGAGGGCGGTAATGGGCAGATGTTCAAGGCAGCCGACCCATCGCGTGACCAGAGTTATTTCCTGTTTGCCACCACGCAGGAGCAGTTGGATTTCCTGCGTTTCCCTCTTGGGCATTTAAAAAGCAAGGATGAAACCCGCGCGCTTGCTGCTCGTTTTGGGTTGCAGGTAGCTGATAAACCCGATAGTCAGGACATCTGCTTTGTGCCGACTGGCGGCTATGCAAAGGTTATCGAGAAACTGCGTCCGGGCGCGCTGGATAGTGGCGATATTATTATGACTGACGGAACAATTATCGGCAGGCACGAAGGCATTATAAATTACACGGTCGGGCAGCGCAAAGGTCTGGGCATTACAGCAGCAGAACCGCTGTACGTGATCAAGTTGGACGCTGAAAAGAAGCAGGTGATTGTTGGTGCGAAGGAAGAATTGCTGAAGCGGGAATTTAACATCCGCGAATGTAACTGGCTGATTGACTCTTTGTCATTGCGAGGAGTCGCGCTGGAGCTGAAAGCGGAAGCGTACGACGCGGCAATCCAGACAAATAGCAAGCAAGATTGGATTGCTTCACCACAAAAAAGAATTGTGGTTCGCAATGACGTATTAGAGTTTTCGGTAATGGTGAAAACCCGTTCAACACAGACGGCTGTTCCTGCCACTATAAAAATTCTGGAAAATAACCGCGCCCTAATAACTTTAAAAGAACCACAATCTGCCGTTTCCCCGGGTCAGGCCTGCGTTGCTTATATTGATGACAGGTTAATTGGCGGCGGCTGGATTAGTGGTTAAATTACAAAGAAGCACTTTTTTGTGCTGGCTGTTGTTGACTTGAGCTAACAGTCTGTACTTGTAGTTCAGAGCCTGATTCTTTCCCAGCGTACACCGTACCAACCCCAGTAGCTTGCGATGCGGCATGCTTAATATCTCTTTGTATACTCTCATCAAGCTTAGCAAGATATTCTAAGGATTTTGTTTTCTCTTCAGGAGTTAATTGAGTTTGTTGAGCCTGCCCTTTACCATCAGTTGATTTCCCATCCGCAGGCGGATTATTTGCTGCAACTGCAGTTTCTTTTTTTGGCTCATCTTCCATAAAACCAAGCGCAACCAATAACGGTTTTATAATATCCAGAAGTGATTCTAACCAGTTTTTCTTATTAGGTGATTTACCATCTTTAGCTGGTTCTTCTGCTTCTTGCGCTGTAGCGTTTGGATTTGGAGATTTTGCGCCTTCAGCCTTTGCATCACGAATTACCAAGGCTGCTTCAGGTGCCATTTTTACGCCAGTAATCTTTTCATATTCCGCAGCTTCTTTTTCTCCTGTGGGGTCAGATTTTTGCCTAGCAGCATTTTCTTTCAAAAGTTCTGCCTTTAATTGAGGTGGCATTTGCGAAGCAACTAATTTTAAATTATCAGCAGATTGTTTAGCTTCATCAACGGTGACACCATTTTTACCATCGAGATCAAGAGCTGAGGCGTTATTTCTAGCTTTTACTGTATCATCCAAAACCAATGCCTGTTGCAGGTTTTGCATAGCTTTTTGGTCAAGTGCCTTTCCGATTTTTGTTGTCAATCCTTCTTCAACAAATGGTACACCATCCTTTATCATGTCATCACCTACTGCAAATCCAGCGCGTTTATCAGCATAAGAGCGAAGTCCTTCCGCTACTCTACCTTCTGCCGTATTCAAATCTTCCTTGCCTCTTGGTTGCTTCAAAAATTTATTTGCGCTTGTTTCTGCCAATCTTTTTCGGTCTTCAAGTAATGAAGGATCTTTCTTAAGTAGTTCGGCTAAAATTCCCGTAATATCTTGACTCATCTTTGTTCTATCAACACCAGTTTTCTCTGTTAAATCAGCAGGGATGGCGTTATTTGCTAATTTCTCCACGGCATTTTCTAAGTTATGTGGCTGTTCAGGGGCATTTCTAATTTCTTGAGGAATTGCGGTTGTTTTTCCTTTACCGGATTTTTCAAGCCAATCGCCAGAACCCATTGCTTTTATAGCAGTTTCTTCAGTTTTATTTCTTAGATTGTCAATCATAGGCTCTAAAACATCCATATTACCGCGTTTAGGAAGTTCTACACCTTCCTGCTTATATGTTTTCTCTATAGCCATAATCTTATATTATTTCTTTAAATAATCTTAAACTGCAACACCGTTTTCCTGTTGTTGTTGTGGTTTAGCAACCCCAGCGAATTTGAGTGAAGTATCATGTGACATTGTTGCACCATTTTTGCTGAGTTCATTACCAGTAGCAGCAACCATAGCTAAAACTTCAGGAGGAAGATCAGAAACATTTCCTGTAACTCGTTGTTCTGAAGCTACCACATCTCCTAGCATTACTTTTCCACCAGAAGTTCTGCTTCCCACATCCGCTATAACATTATTTTTTTCTTCATTTGAAAGACCTCGTGCAGAAACAATTAAATCCAACTCTGCTGCACGACGCTCTCCATCTTTGCTTGCATAAGTAGCTTTATTTTGTTGTTCATCTGCGGTTTTATTAGGAAGCTCTCTTCCCAAGCCACCTGCATTAACAGCATCACTTGTATTACCTTGAGGGGTTGCTTGTCCAGATGCGTCCGTAACTGGAGATTCATTCCCACCAGTTATTTTAAATTCTGTGGTAATAGGTGGTGCGGATTTTGCAAATTTTATTTCTTCAATAGCCATGACATTTGACACTCTTTTAGTATTATTCGAGATAATTCTATCAGCTTATTTCAGGGTTTTGTGTGAAGCTTTTGTGACAATTGCTTTTAACCCAGAGCGGTTCAATAAATGCATAACCCATTGATTTTTCTTGTCACCCCGTTTTTATAACGGGGTCTGGGGTAAAGCCCACTGACTTTGGGTTTTACTTCCGGATACCGCCAGAAGCCTGCCCCGTGCCACGACACGGGGGCGGTATGACAAATCAATAGGTTATGCTTTTATCATGGGAGGATCTTCCGGAAAAAGCAGCTGCGCTCTCCCGTGTGGCAGGCAACGCCAACCTGCTCAATTTTAAGCAAAATTGTGTCACCATCGCAGTCAATAAGGCATTCTTTAAGGGTTTGGGTATGACCGGAGGTTTCTCCCTTGCGCCACAGGGCCTTACGGGAGCGCGACCAATAATGCACCTGACCGCTATCTAAGGTCTTTTCCAGCGAATCGGCGTTCATCCACGCCATCATCAGCACCTCACCGCTCAGGTAATCCTGAGCTATAACAGGAACTAAGCCATTTTCGTCAAATTTCACCTGTCCCAGTATTTTTTCTATGTCGTGTTTCATAAGGGGTTTTTTATAGTATAATTGCTGCATTGTCATCACGAACGTAGATGCGTAGTTCGTAATTCGTAAGCCATCACTGAATTTTTACGTATATACGAATTACGCATTACGATACTACGTCACAACCCAATTTCCATAATTATCGGCACATGGTCGGATGTTGAAGGCATATCACGCATATCCTTTAAAACCGAGAAATTTTTAAGGGCAGGGGTGAGTAACGGTGTCACCCAGATATGATCCAGCCTTCTTCCCCGGTCGGATTTGCGCCAGTCACGGTTGCGATAGCTCCACCAGCTATAAAGCTTTTGTTCCGAGTCCACAAAATGCCGCGCCACATCACACCAGTCATATGATTCCTTCAGCGCATTAAGTCTGGTGATTTCCGGTTCGGTGTGGCTAACTACATTCATAAGCTGCTTGTGTGACCAGACATCATTGGGCAGTGGAGCAATGTTAAAATCACCAAGGATAATAGCGTTCTTCTTAGATTTCTTCAGTTCATGCGACCACTCAGTCATATGTTCTACGAAGCGTAATTTAAAGTCATAAGCCGGGTTTAGTTTCGGATCCGGAATATCGCCACCGGCCGGAACATAAAAATTATGCAGGGAAGTACCGTTTGGAAGTTCAACGCAGATATGCCTTTTGTCATCTGATTCAGCTATTCTCAGGCAGTTTCTATTTTCCAATTTTATTTTAGAGAGTATAGCGACCCCATTATAACTTTTCTGCCCTGAAAAAACTATATGCGGGAAGCCAAGTGCCTGCAAATCCGCAAGCGGAAAAACCTCATCGGATGCTTTGGTTTCCTGCAGGCAGATTATATCAGGATTCGCCCGTGCGATTAGTTGCTGCAAAAGCGGAATACGTATGCGTACAGAGTTGATATTCCAACTGACAATTTTAAGGGACATGTAATTATTTAACTGTCGTTGGTGTGGTTGATTCACCTACAATAGTTGCGTTAGCAGCATTTTGCATTCTGATTTCTTGCTGTACCTGCCTGCGTATTTCTTCTTTTGTCTGTTCACTAAGTTGTGGTCTTGCAGTTTCCTGTGTGGCTATTTCATCAGTTTTCTTAGGAGGTTCATAATCTTCGGAAACCTTTTTGGTAAAGCGTGGCGTGGCGATACATGCGCTAATCTGCATGGAAATTACAGCTAAAAATAAAATACGCAGAAACATATTAATGAATGACCTTTTTTTCTTTGGAATAATCAGTGGTAAGGAGTTCATGCATTTTTGCAGCATCTTCAGTGGTACGCAGAACATCACACAGTTTTTTATCACGCAATAATTTAGAGAGGGTAGCAAGTATCTTCAAATGTTCGGTATCATCATCGGATTCCGGGCTTAGCAACAGAAAAACCAGATCAACTTTTTTTCCATCAGCGGCATCGAAATTAACCGCTTTATCAAGGCGCGCAAAAACTATGTATGGGCTATTCAAAGAATCAAAGCGTGTATGGGGAATACAAACACCATTTCCTATGCCGGTACAGCTTGCATCCTCGCGTTTTGTCAGGGTAGAAAAAATTTCTTTTTCCGACAAAGTACAAAATTTTGTAGCATGCGCGGAAAGCATTTTAAGAACCTGCTTTTTGTCGCGCGCATGCAGATGGGGAATCACTGCATCTACTGGTAATAATGATGCGATATTCATATGGATATTTTAATTATGCTGCCCTGTCAGTTGGATCTACCCACGATATATTACCATCAACCCGCTTATAAACGACATTAAGGCGACCATGTGCCGAGTTAAAAAACATAACTGCCGGAAGATCCTGAAGATCCATTTTCATCACCGCTTCACTAACCGTCATTGTTTCAATGTCGGTGGGTTTTTCTGCGATAATAAGCCCGGGTTGTTTATCATCGTCATGTTCGCCTGAATCTGGGGAAATAACATATTTCATACCAACATTCCGAATAATATCCGCTTGTTGCTCATGAGTATTTTTATGGTGATTGGTAATTTTTCTTTTGTAACGGCGTAGCTGTTTGCTGATTTTTTCCAGTGCTTCGTCGAAAGCAGCATAAACATCTTCCAAGGCACCACGACCACGCACAACTAAACCGGCATGTGTCCCTATATTTCCTGTAATATCCACGCGGAATAAATGTGCCTCGCGGGAGATTACGACATGAATACTGGTAACGCGGTCTATATATTTCTTAACATGTTCTTCGATTTGATTTTCAATATGGCTTTGTAGTGATGTGCCAACATCTACACCTTTGCCGGAAACAGAAATTTTCATATTACATTCTCTTTGTGCTGTTGATATTAAGTATCCTCACAGGACTGATTATAGCACAAAATGACGCGATGCAACAGAGAATTAAGATGTCGAGAACCGGAGAAGCCGAGAACTTTAGAAATAAAGCGTTTTTTTATATTCTCGCCTTCTATTTTTCTCGTCTTCTATTTTTCTCGCCTTCTATTTTTCTCGTCTTCTGATATTCTGCTATCAAACCTTGGGAATACGCACACCAAGAGCCTTTGCCAGGCGGTCTAACTCGCCATAATATGCGACGCGGCGTAAGCATCTTGGCATAACACCAGTCCATTTAAATATACCATCAGTTGCTAAAGTAATACCAACTCCGCTACCTTCTTTAGAGCAGTTAAACAGCTCGTTCATGGTTATCATTTCGCCTTCCATACCGGCGATTTCCGAGATAAAGGAAATACGGCGGCTACCATTAGCTTGACGGCTGACCTGGATTATAAGGTGGATTGCCGATGCAACCTGTGTGCGAACTGAGCGCAGGGAAGCGTTTACGTTAGCCATACTGACGATATTATCCAGACGCATAAGTGCATCACGCGGGTGGTTGGCGTGGATAGTTGCAAGTGAGCCTTCATGACCGGTATTCATGGCTTGTAACATGTCGAATGCTTCAGCACCACGAACCTCACCAAGGATAATACGGTCAGGACGCATACGCAGGGCGTTTTTCACCAGATCACGAATAGTAACTTCTTCCTTGGCATTTTCACCAAGTATAGCCGGCTGTGATTCAAGGCGTACTACGTGAGCGCGCTGTAATTGAAGCTCGGCAGCATCCTCAATGGTTACTACGCGCTCCCAATCATTAATGTGGTTGGAGATAGCGTTGAGTAAGGTTGTTTTACCAGAGCCGGTTCCGCCCGAGATAAGTATATTCATACGGCAGATAGCGGCTAGCTTAAGAAATTCGCACATAGCTTCCGACATACATCCTTGCGAAGCCATATCATCAAGTGAACGTTTCTTAGGAGCAAATTTACGAATCGAGATAGTTGTGCCGTCAACAGCCAGAGGCGGGGCAATTATATTAACGCGGCTGCCGTCAGCAAGACGTGCATCAACCATTGGGCGTTCATCTTCCAGTGTACGACCGACCAGCTTTACTATGTAATGTGCGAGATCATTAACTTCTTTTTCGTTATTAAAAACAACGTCAGTCTTAGTCAGAACACCTTCGCGCTCTATGTATATGTCGTTATAACCATTGATAAGAATATCGTTGATGGCATGGTCAGCAAGAAGGGGAGCTATAACTCCAAACGCTGAATACTCTATTAATTTCTGTGTTTCTATAATCATGATAACCAATGTTTTTTCTAGTTAATACCAAAACAATATGGGAAAATTGTTAATTTATGGTTAGATGAAAGTTAATTTTTGGAAAACTTTGCAAGGTTTTTCGGCAGAACTGCTATTATCAATCTATATACGGTCTGAATTCATCAACCAATGCCTGATATAGCTGGCGTTTAAAGGGCACTATGAGATTCGGCAATTCCTGCATTTTTACCCATTGCCACTCACAAAATTCAGGATGAGCAGTTGCAATATTAATATCGCTGTCATTACCGACAAAGCGCAGGCAGAACCATTTTTGCCGCTGACCACGAAAACGCCCACCCCATAATTTTGTAATTAAATCTTCCGGTAAATCGTAATCATACCAATTACTGCTTTCAGCGATTACTTCAGCCTTGTCTGTTCCTATTTCCTCTGCCATTTCACGTATGGCTGCGACTAGTGGATCTTCACCATCATCTATTCCGCCCTGTGGCATTTGCCAAGCCTCAGAAGTCGTATCAATGCGCTTGCCTACAAACACATCACTAGAAGCATTAAGCAACATAATGCCTACACCAGAGCGATATGGTAAATTGTCATACATAAAGTTAGAATCTTTTTGCAACAATTTGTGATACCGGGACAAGGGTAAAGCCATTTTCTTCTAATTTTTCCGCCCATATATTTAATTGTTTAATGGTTATGGGGTAGGCTTTGGTTACGCCAACTGCATAACCACGCTGCTTTGCTGTTTGTTCTAATAAGGTGAGATGTGCCTGTATAGCAGTAACTGTCAGCTCTTCATCTACCAGAGTGTCTATTATAACACTTGCTGTAGTGCCTTTTTCAATAAGTTCTTTTGTATCATTCTTTGCTGGCTGCCTTCCTACTACCATCATCAATCCTCGTCCGGAAAGAATATGCAGCAACGATTTCATAAGTTCATTATTATCCAGAAATACATCATCATGCGGGGTGACGAATCCGACATAGCCAAAATCATGCGCCATCAATTTTCTAATTTTATTTTCATTTTCTGTTTGCTCTTTTGAAACGAGAAGACCGAGAGGACCAGGATCCGCAACAGGGTAATTTGAAGATTCCATTGGCAAATCCAGCAATAGCTCATGACCACTAATTCGCGCAGATGTCATCCAGCTTTTAAGATCAGGTGCGTATGGAGAAAAACTTAGATTAATGGCTTCTGGAAGACGTAACGCTGACTCACTTATTTTTTTGTTAGAGCCAAGACCAGTAACAATTATGGAGATAACCGGCTTGTTACCCTTGTCGGGCATCTGCTTGGCATAATATTTCCACGGTTTTATTCCATCAGAGGAAATTTTAGGTAAAGAGCCAAATTCCGTTTTTTCAATTAATTTATCAGATAATATTGCTGTTGGATTCTCAGATGGTTTCATTGTCGGCAAGGTTTCTTCCGGTTCCTCACTTATTAATGTAACCGCCGTTGCTTCTTCCACAGGCTCTTCTTTTTTTATATCTTCACTTTTTTCTGGGGTATTTGGTTCCACTGTTTGCGTTTGTACAGCAGGCGGATTTTGGGCTTCCACACTTTCCTCTTCTTTTTTAGCAGGTTCGCTCTGTTCAGGTGCGGGAGATTCAAAAGCTACTATTTTTCCAGAAATAGAACTATCCTCCAATGTAACTATAAGCCTGCGCCCGGAGGCAAACGCATCAGCAGTTTCCTGTTCGCCCATCAACCATATAATTACCATCTGTGACACGAGTACGATAAGCAGAAAAAATAAGCCAAGCTTCCATAAAAGGTTTTGCCAGAAAAAAGGAGATCTACGTGTTCCTTTGTTATTTTCCATAGTTATACTTGCGTGCTTTGCTATTTTTCCGATTTAACCTTGTTGTAGACATCAATACCGCGTATCAGGTCAAAAGCGCGTTGCAGCTGGAAATCCTCCGTAGATTCATCATCAGGTTTTTTCGGCAAATTATCGCCACCATTGCCATTTTTGCTGTCATTTCCATTTTCCGGTTTTTTAGAGGCATCAGGTTTATTTTTCTCCTGTTGTTTTTCCTCAAGGACTTTCTTTTCTTTATCCTTCTTATCCTGAAGATTTTCCAGGCGTCTGCGTAGTTGGGCTTCGCTGCGCGTCTTATCGCTGCCTTTAATTGGTTCAATTTTGGCGGGCTGCACTTCAATATCAGGAGTAATTCCCTTGTTTTGAATTGAATTACCGGAAGGAGTGTAATAACGGGCGGTGGTGAGTTTGATAGCACCATGCTCAGGAATTGGAATTACAGTTTGCACCGAACCTTTGCCGAAGCTTTTTGTTCCAAGAATCACTGCGCGTTTATGATCTTGCAATGCACCTGAAACAATCTCAGAAGCAGAAGCTGATCCGTTATTGATTAGTACCACTACTGGTACATTTTCAGGTACTAATTCATTACCTTCTTTAGCATTAAAACGTTTGGTTTTCTCTGGGCTACGCTCACGAGTTGAAACAACCTCACCTTGTTTCAAAAATGCATCCGATACAGAAACAGATTGTTCAAGAAGACCGCCAGGATTGTTACGTAGGTCCAGCACTACACCGCGCATATTCGGCATTTCTTTCTTTACCTTTTCAAATTCTTCACGCATCAAATCAGTGGTTTGTTCAGTAAACTGGGTAAGGCGTATATAGGCTATGTCATTGCCTTCTGCGCGCACACGCGCAGATTTGATTTTTATGACAGCGCGTGTAATGGTAAGCTCCAGCGGTTCGGTCATATCTTCGCGTAGGATGGTAAGCTTTACTTTGGAATCAACAGGGCCACGCATTTTTTCAACTGCTTCCGACAAGGTAAGCCCCATTACCTGAGTATCGTTAATGTAGCTCACATAGTCACCAGCTTTAACTCCTGCTTTAAAAGCCGGGGTATCATCAATCGGGGTAATTACGCGCACTAAACCATTTTCCATGGTTACTTCTATGCCAAGGCCACCAAATTCCCCTTTGGTTTGCACCTGCATTTCCTTGAATGATTTTTCATTCATATAAGCTGAGTGCGGGTCGAGGGAAGTAAGCATGCCGTTGATTGCCGATTCAACCAAATCGCTATCCTTAACTTCTTCAACATAATCAGTGCGGATACGGTCGAATATATCGCCGAATAAACCAAGCAATTGCAGGGTTTCGCTTTTTTCAGCGTGTGATACTATCGGGGTAAACAAAAAAGGAGAAGCTACAAAAAATCCACTAACTAGGCATAACTTGGTAATACGACGCATATTTTTACTTTCTCAACAAATTAATCATAATTTTTATATCTACTCTAATAACAAATTCAACAAAAGTGATATTATGCAGTAGATTCATTTTAGTATTACTGTTTGCCCAGCCCACGAATCCAGATGGCTGGGTCAATTGGCTGATTGTTTGATCTAAGCTCCATGTATAAACGATTGTCTGATTCTTCATCTCCCATATCACCAATTGGTTCTCCTTCCAACAAAAAGTCACCAACTGAAGGGTATATTTTGTTCATGCCAGCCAGCAATGTGTGAAATCCATCACTATGCCTTAATATAATCATGCTCCCATATTCCCGGAAAGGGCCGGTAAATAGCACTTCTGCGTCATAAGGTGAGGTAACTTGTGCATCTTCGCGGGTTTTTATAACGATTCCCTTGCTGGTTTCATTAATCTTACCTTCTCCATATTTCTGGGCAAGCCTGCCGGCAGCCGGAACACGAATATTGCCCTTGGCAGCGGTGAATGAACGTAATTCACCTTTTGTGCCTTGTGGTTGTGTGCTGTCATCTTCAATAGACTGTTCTTTATCTTCCTGACTTTTTCTCTGTCTTTCCTTTTCTTGTTCCAGAGATTTAATCAGTTCATTTAAACTATTAGCTTTTTTCGCCAGAGTTTTGGTTTTTATCTGAACCGCTTTTTGCTGTTCATTTAATTTTTTCTGTATTTCAGTGTGTTCTGCAATTTGGTCTTTGAGAAGTTTCCGTTGTTCTTCCAGTTTTTCCTTTTCAGCCAATGCTTCTTCTTTGTTGATAGTAACTGTCTGCTTCAACGATTCCAGCTCGGTCATTTGTATATGGATTATTTCCGATTGCGATTTAATGCCATCGACAGTCATTTTCAGGGCGCGTGATGCTTTCATATTATTCATCATATCACCAGGCATCAGAATTATTGCCTCTTTAGGCGTGCGACTGAGCTTAAGTGCGGCTTCAATCATCACTGACAGTTCTTTTTTACGCTCTGCTAATGATTGTGTTCTCTCACTTATCTGCTCAGAAATTATACGGATTTTTTCCTCAATGGCAGATAGCCTTGCTTCGCTTGCCTGCAGCGCATTTGCGGTTTTCACCATTTTGGAAGTCAATTCTGAGTATTTCTTAGCAAGGACTTTGTTTTCATCAGCAAGCTTTTTGCCACGGGCTTCTGCTTCTTTCAGTTCTTTTTCTGTTTTTGCCAGTTCTTCTTGTGTTGTGGCAGCAAAAACCTGATTGGCAGATAGAAGCAGTATCACAAGTAAAAATATCAGGACGAGGTATGTGTATAATGTGTCATTGCGAGCATTTTTGTAAAAATGCGTGGCAATCCATAATTTTACAATATTTATAAGTCTGGATTGCTTCATCGGCTCTGCCGCTTCGCAATGATGGTAACTTAAAAAAAACTCAGGCATAGCTTCCTAATAATGAACGACCAGTCATTTCTATTGGTTGTTTTAATCCTAGCAATTGCAGGATAGTTGGAGCAATGTCACCCAATTTTCCATCTGTAATATTTATCTTCTTAGCACGCAAATCATCGGATATAATTATCACAGGCACAAGGTTAAGCGTGTGTGCGGTGTGGGGTTGACCAGTAGTTTCATCGAACATTTTCTCAGCATTGCCATGATCAGCGGTGATAATCATTGCTCCACCTTTGCCAAGGGTAGCTTCTATAACCTTGCCTAGGCAAATATCCACAGCTTCAACTGCTTTTACAGCAGCCTGTATATCGCCAGTATGCCCAACCATGTCGGTGTTAGCATAGTTCACCACGATAAAATCAAACTTTTCTGAATCTATCGCCGCAACTAATTTTTCGGTAACTTCATAGGCCGACATCTCAGGTTTTTCATCATAAGTCGCAACTTTAGGTGAGGGGACTAAGATACGTTCTTCTCCGACAAATTCCTGTTCGCGCCCGCCATTGAAAAAGAAAGTTACATGAGCGTATTTCTCGGTTTCAGCAATACGCAGTTGCTTAAGTCCGGTATTTGCAATTATTTCGCCAAGGATATTGGTTAGTTGCTCCGGCGCAAACAGGGCAGGGATAAGGTTTGCAAGCTGGCTGGAATATTCGACAATTCCAAGGGTTGCCGAGAATTTAACTTGCTTATTTCGTACAAAACCGGTGAATTTTGGGTCAAGCAATGCTGTCAAAATTTCGCGTGCGCGATCCGCTCGGAAATTACACATTAAAAGCCCGTCACCATCGTTCATGCCTTTATAGTTTCCGATAGCTACAGGCATGACAAATTCATCATTTACATTATCCGCATAACTTTGTTTTACAGCCGAAATGGCAGATTCCTTAGCTGCCATACCTTGCGTTAGAACATCATAGGCTTTTTGCACGCGCTCCCAGCGATTATCCCTGTCCATCGCGTAATAACGCCCGGATATTGTGGCTATTTCAATATTAGAAATTCCAGCAATCGCCTTATCTAGAGCCTCAAGATAATTTATCGCGCTCTGTGGCGGTGTATCACGCCCATCAAGGAACAAATGTAATTTAACCTTCAATCCTCCATTAGCAAGGATTTTAGCAACTTCGATAATATGTGCCATATGCGAATGTACGCCACCATCAGAAAATAAACCCATGACATGCGTAACACCACTGCCACTTCTGGTTTTCGTGATAAAATTTTTCAGTTCAGTTTTTTTTGCCAGCGAGCCATCAGCAATTGCTGCATCTATCTTTGGTAATTCCTGCATCAGAACCCGCCCGCTGCCGATATTCATATGCCCGACTTCTGAATTGCCCATTTGTCCGGATGGTAGACCAACATGCAGCTCCGAAGCATTTATAAAACCATTCGGAAAATTTCTGGATACCATGTTAATGTTGGGAGTATTAGCAGTTTCTATGGCATTATCACTGCCAGCATGGGCATGTCCCCAGCCGTCAAGTATCGCAAGCACTAATGGTTTTGGGCGACTCTCAGACATATTACCCTAATTTGCTGCAGACGAGCTGGCGTCTTCTACCAGTCCTTTAAGTGTGGCTTTATCCGGCCTCTTTCCAGATGTAACATAATACACGGTTTTAGCCAGGTTGGTGGTATAATC
>JBEBHV010000192.1:0-3995 GCA_040080715.1 Rickettsiales bacterium
CTTCTCCTAACGTGTTCAGCAGGCTTACTGGCGTAAGCCAGCCGAAGCACGTAGTGCGAAGGCTGGTGCGGATGGAGGGACTTGAACCCCCACGCCTCGCGGCGCTAGAACCTAAATCTAGTGCGTCTACCAATTCCGCCACATCCGCATATGAGTAGAGAGTTTAAAGTGCTGAGTAATGAGTAATCAGGTTAATATTTTGTATTAAAACAATTTTTTCCTGCTCGGCACTCAGCACTCATAACTTTTTACTACTTGCCCCTAGTAATAGGATGCCAGTTCTATTATATTAGAACTAAATATCAAGAAGAAGTTATAATTAATTACATAATAATTTTTTTTCTATATATCTTCCTAAAGTAAGTAATCTGTAATAAAATCTATAACAAATATATCGGATACTATGCAAAGCAAACCCATGTCTAATATTTTCCCGATTCTGCCTCTGCGTGATATTGTTGTGTTTCCATCGATGGTTGTCCCGCTTTTTGTTGGACGTGAGAAATCCGTTCGGGCTTTGGAAGAGGTGGTGCGCCGTGGTGGTAAGATATTGTTGGTAACCCAGAAAAACGGCGGGGTTGATGACCCGCGTGAGGTTGATGTTTACCGGGTCGGCACTATTGGTAATATTTTACAGCTTCTGCGCCTGCCTGATGGCACGGTGAAAGTGCTGGTGGAGGGGGTTGCCCGTGCCAGAATTACTGAATTCCTCAATAATCATGATTATTTCCAGGTGATGGCGGAGCTGGCAGCGGAAGAAGTCGGAAACAAAGAAGAATCGGAAGCGATGTTCCGCACGGTGCTTGGGCAGTTTGAGCAATATGTGAAGCTGAATAAGAAAATCCAGCCGGAAACCTTGGGAACTGTAAGTAAGATAACTAATCCAAGCCTTCTTGCCGATACTATCGCCGCGCATATGTCGGTTGATATTCCGGAAAAACAGAAGATTCTGGAAATGCTCAATGTGACTGCGCGTCTTGAGCATATTTTTACTCTGATGGAAAATGAGATTTCGGTGCTGAACACTGAACGTCGCATCCGTTCACGGGTGAAAAGGCAGATGGAAAAAACCCAGCGCGAATATTACCTGAATGAGCAGATGAAAGCGATTCAGAAAGAGCTGGGTGAGGGCGAAGACGGTAAGGATGAATTTGGCGAACTGGAAGAAAAAATTAAAAAATTGCGTCTGTCGAAAGAAGGAAAAGAAAAGGCTTTTGCCGAGCTGAAGAAGTTGCGCTCGATGAGTCCTATGTCGGCAGAAGCCTCGGTTATCCGCAATTATCTGGACTGGATTATTTCTACTCCATGGAAGAAACCAACGCGGATTATCAGCGATTTGAAACATGCGCAGAAGATTCTGGATCAGGATCATTATGGGCTGGAGAAAGTGAAAGACCGGACGCTGGAATATCTGGCAGTGCAGCAACGCACCAAGCAGGTTAAAGGTCAGGTTCTGTGCATTGTTGGCCCTCCGGGTGTGGGTAAAACTTCACTTGCTAAATCTATTGCGCGGGCGACTGGTCGTAACTTTGTTCGCATCTCGCTGGGTGGTGTGCGTGATGAAGCTGAAATTCGCGGGCATCGCAGGACATATATTGGTTCTATGCCGGGTAAAATTATTCAATCTATGAAAAAAGCTAAATCCAGCAACCCGCTTATCCTGCTTGATGAAATTGATAAAATGGGCGCGGATTCACGGGGCGATCCGGCGGCAGCTCTGCTTGAGGTGTTGGATCCGGAACAGAACAAAAATTTTAACGATCATTACCTGGAACTGGATTATGATTTGTCAGATGTGATGTTTATCGCAACTGCTAACTCATATAATATGCCGAGACCATTGCTTGACCGTCTCGAAATTATCCGGATTCCGGGATATACCGAAGACGAAAAACTGAATATTGCTAAGCAATATCTGATTCCAAAACAGTTTAAAAATCACGGTTTGAAAAAAGGCGAATGGTCGATTTCTGATGAAGCCCTGCGCGAGACTATCCGCTATTACACCCGTGAATCCGGAGTGCGTAATTTAGAGCGCGAAATTGCCAACATGACGCGTAAGGCGGTGAAGGATATTCTGCTGAAAGGCAAAAACGCAGTGAAAGTTACTGCGAGTAATCTTGGTAAATTCGCCGGTGTGCGTCGCTATAGTTATGGCGAAGCGGAAAAAGTAGATCTGGTTGGTATGGTGACCGGTTTGGCATGGACGGAAGTTGGCGGCGATCTGTTGGTGATTGAAGCGGTGACGATGCCGGGCAAGGGTAAAACTTCGATTACCGGTAAGCTTGGCAGCGTGATGCAGGAGTCGGTGCAGGCAGCGATTTCTTACGTGCGTTCGCGCTCACTGGATTTTGGCATAATTCCTCCGACCTTTCAGACCAAGGATATACATGTACATGTTCCGGAAGGAGCAACGCCGAAAGATGGACCATCGGCTGGTATCGGGATGACGACCGCTATTGTTTCAGTGCTTACTGGAATTCCTGTAAGAAAAAATGTGGCGATGACCGGTGAGGTGACTTTGCGTGGTCGGGTACTTGGCATTGGTGGTCTGAAAGAAAAGCTGCTGGCGGCTTTGCGCGGTGGCATAACTACGGTTCTGATTCCACAGGAAAATGTGAAAGACCTTGAAGAAATTCCCGATAATGTGAAAAAGGAACTTAAGATTATTCCGGTTTCAACCGTTGATGATGTGCTTAAAGAGGCACTGATGCGTATGCCAGAGCCGATTGAATGGACAGAGCCTAAAGCTGCCGCTGTTGCTGCCTTGGCGAAAACTGACGGTGAAGGCACGGTGATAACGCATTAGTCAGGGTTCGGTATTCAGGATTCAGAGGTCGGAAATAGGTGGGTAGTGCGTTGCGCTTGCTATACTCCATTCTGTATTTTTTAATACAGAATGGAGTATGAAAATCGAGACCGAAAGTCCGATTTTTCGCCGCAAAGCGGGCGTAACCAGAAAATAATGATATATCATTATTTTCTGTAACAACTAACAGTTTGTATTAATGCTAATTATTAAGCCAAATCAATAGATTATGATTGAGGCTTAACTGTAACATTATTCTTCACAAAATCGTAATATAATTTTCCAGCATTATGTTGTATATTTAATATGTTAATATATGTGGAAGTGTGTCAAAAATATAGTTCGAATAATTAAATGGTTGATAAACAACAGGAAAATGGCGTAATTAAGGAAGCGTTGTCGCAATCGCAAGCGGGCGTTGCCGTTGCTGCTGTGCCGGATTCCAGTGAGCCAAAATCCGACCATAATTCTTCGAATACCCCGCAAAAAGAGGTTTCTGTACAGCCACAAACAGCAAAAGAACCGGAAAAAGAAGCAGCCCCTGATGTTGCCGTTGCACCTAGGTCTAAACCAGTGATGAGTGAGGGGGAAAGAAAATTTAACTGGGCTACTTATAAAGGTCTTAATTACTGGGTGAATCTTGGTCTTTCTGTGGTTATGGCGGACATTGCCATAAACGGTAAGGGTTTCTGGCGCAAAGGTCTTGATTACAGTATTAGTGGAACAACTAAGCATGTTAGTAATGTTCTCAAGTCTTTGAGTAAGAATCCTAATAAAGAAGCTATTGAAAGAATGGTGCATAATAACACCAGGGTTGGCTATGAAAGCCTTTCATTGCTTACAGGCGGTAGTATTCTATTGTTCCCATTGAAATATCTTGAGGATAATAAACGTAAGATTGTTCATTGGTTAAATGATAAGCTGGGAGTGGATCAAACTGCGCCGGATGGACATAAAAAAACGCCGGAAGAAATACACATTGAAAAAGAGCAGCCAAAACAAAGTGCTGGCAATCTAATAAAGCGTCGGCTTCTTGGAACAGTTTCAGTGGTGGGAGCCGGTTTTGTTTTAGACAAAATTTTTAAGCAAAAAACATTGCTTGATCCAGAAATAGTTGATCTTGGCTGGACAAAAATAAATTATGACAAAAAAATTCAGGGTGGGAAAAATTATATTGAAACAACTG
>JBEBHV010000193.1:0-3980 GCA_040080715.1 Rickettsiales bacterium
CCTGAGGAATCTGGATATTTATTCCAGCACCATCACCAGTTTTTCCGTCAGCATCCACTGCACCGCGATGATAAACAGCTTTCAGGGCCTCAATGCCAGCTTCAACGATTTCACGGCGAGGCTTGCCGTCAATAGCAGCGATAAAGCCAACACCGCAAGCGTCATGCTCGCTTTTCGGGTCATACATTCCATTTTTGGACAGATGTTCGGCTCGTTTGTTCCAGTTATCATCCCATGAATAGGTCATTATTTTTACCTTACGCCACTACGTCTGGAGTTGGCAGAGCAATTGGCAGCAGAGTTAAGAACCATATCCGGAAGGAAAAGAATAGTGTATGATGCATCCTCATCCTGCCAATATTGTTTCAGCATATCAAGCCTGCTGGCATCAAGACCATCACAATCAGAACTGGCATAGCCGGATGAATTAGCCTCACAATCGATAGCCTGACTGAGAATACGCTGAATATTTACCGCCGCATTTTGGAAACGATCGCAGGCTTCTTGCCTCTGGGTATCCATGCATGATTGCTGCGCCTCACTGGAAATGTCCTTCGGCGTATATTCAGTACTACAGAACTTATTGATAAAGCCACGCTGGCTTATACCACGCGTTCCTGGCGGCAATCTTCTTGGATTAATGCCGTTCCTTGAAAGATTATTATCCAAAGGATTTTTTAGATTGTTTGCCATGTTCGGGCTTATTGGAGCATCTGCGTCAAAGGTATAATTGTTATTATAGGGAATACCATCATTGCTATACTCGTCAAAATCATAATTATTACCATGGTTATTGTCATTATAAAAACCGGGATCGGCAATGTTAGAGCGTGGTTTTTGCGGTGTTGCAAGCTGGCGGTTTGTTTCCTCTACCGAAAGCGACATATCGCGCATTTTTCCCGTGGCGTGAGCGGAGGTGCTATAAAATATTGTAAAGCTCAATAAAACTGACAGGATATGAGTAAAGTTTTTCATGCTACATTCCTTATTTTAGCTTGTGACATAATATGGTTGTGAATTGCACCTGCAGCGTCGCGTCCGTCCTTAATTGCCCATACCACCAGCGACGCTCCGCGCACAATATCTCCGGCGGCGAAAACTCCTTCAACACTGGTCATAAAATTGGATTGATTTATATCCAACGTTCCATTTTTGCGAATTTTTAAATCAGGTTTGTTAAACATTACCGGCATATCTTCAGCATCAAAACCAAGGGCTTCAATCACCATATCGGCAGAGATGCTGAAAGTTTCGCCAGGAACTGGTTGGATGTCCTGACGGCCTGCCACATCTTGAGAAGAAAGGCGCATGCGCTGCACCAGTATCTGCTCAAGTTTTTTATTGCCGACAAAAGCTTTGGGAGCGGAAAGCCACTGGAAATTCACTCCTTCTTCTTTTGCATTTTTAACTTCACGCGCACTGCCCGGCATGTTTGCCTGATCACGGCGATAGAGACAGGTTACGCTTTTCGCGCCTTGGCGAATGGCGGTGCGTACGCAGTCCATAGCCGTGTCGCCACCGCCAACCACAACGACAGTTTTTCCTTCAGCATTTAGTTTTCCATTGTCAAAATCTGTTACCACATCGCCAAGCCCTTTGCGGTTGCTGGCGGTAAGGTAGGTGAGGGCGGGAAGTATATTTTCCAAGTTGGAATTGGGAACTTCCATCGTGCGTGATTTATAAACACCAGTGGCGATTAAAATTGCATCATGCCTGCTTTGCAATTCATCCAAAGGAGTTTTTCCGCCTATATCAACTCCCAGATGAAACTTGATACCACCGGCTTCCAGCAATTTGTGACGGCGCAGGACAATGTCTTTTTCCAGCTTGAAATTAGGAATTCCGTATATCAGCAGACCGCCGGAGCGATCATAGCGGTCATAGATATGTACCTCGTGACCTTTGCGACGCAGCATATCAGCAGCAGCAAGTCCGGCAGGACCAGCACCGATAATTCCAACAGAAAATCCAGATTCTTGTTTGACAGAAATGGGTTTTACCCAACCATTTTCAAAAGCAGTTTCTGTTATATATTTCTCTACCGAACCTATCGTGACTGAGCCAAAATCTTTTTCAATGACGCAATTGCCTTCGCAGAGCTTGTCTTGCGGGCAAATCCGACCGCATATCTCCGGGAAATTATTGGTGGCACTGGAAATAGCATACGCCTCTTCCAGTCGCCCTTCTGCGGTTAGCTTCAGCCAGTCGGGAATGTTGTTCTGCAAAGGGCAATGAATCTGACAAAACGGTATGCCACATTGCGAGCAACGGGCTGCTTGCTCGGCTGCCTGTGCGGTGCTGAACTGATTGTAGATCTCCTCAAAATCTTTCCTGCGTAACTCCGGTGGCTTTACTTCAGGAAAACTTTGCGATGAACTAACGAATTTCAACATAAATCATGCCGCCGTTTTTTTGCCAAATATTGAAAGATACTCAGGGACAATCACTTCAACGGCGGTGGGAGTGATGCCCAGATGTTTGAAGGATTTCAGTGTAGGGTTTACAGTATTGTCATATTTAAGCAGTTTTATCTGATCGCGGGTAAGGGGTGGAGTCGGCAGATATTCCCCTATCCTGCCGATTATTGCAGCGATGCCAAAGGGAAGTGGAATAAAACGCCGGGTTTTTCCGGTGACTGCTAAAATATATTCGAGAATCTGCCGGAAACTGTAAACTTGCGAACCACCCAGCTCATATATCTGCCCTTTGCCTGTGTTTTGCAGCAGGAGAGTTTCAATGGCTTTGGCTATATCATCGACATAGACCGGTTGGAATAAAGTGCGCCCACCACCGATGAGCGGAAGGAATGGAGAAATTCCAGCCATTTTGGCAAATTTATTGAAAAAATTATCCTCTGCACCGAAGATGATGCTTGGGCGGATAATGGTGGCATCGGGAAAGGCTCTGATAACTGCCTGTTCGCCTAAAAATTTAGAGCGGGCATAGTTAGAGCCACCTTCATTTTCAACTCCGAGGGCTGAGATTTGAATAAAGCGTTGCACACCGGCGGCTTTGGCAGCAACTGCCAGTTTTTCCGCGCCTAAAGAATGAATTGCCGTGAAATTCTGTTTGCCACGGTCAAAAAGTATTCCTACCAGATTTATTACCGCGTAACTGCCCCTAAGTGCCTGTGCGTAAGATTTAGGATCGTTTATGTCGCCAGCAAGCAAGGCAATCTGCCCGACATGACCGGCGGTGATGAGTTCAAGGGAATCATTGGGATTGCGGGAAACTATCCTTAAGCGGAAACCGTCTTTAGCCAGCCTTCTTACCACGTAGCGACCAAGAAAACCGGTGCCACCGAGTATGGTTACTACCCGTTGTTCCATATATTTTATTCCCCATTGAAAATTCTTGCACATTAGAAACTGAAAACAGGAAAAACTCAACTGTTTTCATTAGGTTTTTATGTGCAAATTACAGAAATTTGTTATCGCGAGTTGCAACGGTCTTTATGTTGACAAGTTACGTAGAAACTTTATAAGGGCTGGATTCTAAATGCCCAGATGGCGGAATTGGTAGACGCACTAGCTTCAGGTGCTAGCGTTCGCAAGAACATGGAAGTTCGAGTCTTCTTCTGGGCACCAGGCTTCGCCCTCCGGGCTACGCCTGGCGCAGCCACTTGGAGGCAAGCTTATCCTCTGCCTTGTCCTTTATCGCCTTTTTCTAAATGCGGGCTGTCTGGGGCAATACTTTTTGGCTTAGTATTTTCTTTTAATGCGCGCTTTTTATCTAACTTATCATAAAGCTTTACCACCCAGTTTGTTGCACCTAGATTTATTCTATTCGAAAGCTCATTAAAATACATTTCCTCTGCCAAACGTTCTTGCGCAGTCGTTAATTTAGGTGGAGTTTGATTCTTCTTTTTATCTTCATCTGTCATATGCTATTTATTCCCACAATGGTTCGTGCCAGTATCTTTAAAAGACCAGCAAGCCATTCGAAAGTAATATGAAGATTGTATGAAGATATTATGAAGG
>JBEBHV010000018.1:0-16638 GCA_040080715.1 Rickettsiales bacterium
TAGACCACATCAAGCTCTGGACTACCTAACACCAAACCAATATACTCAACAAATCTTGAGGCAACAAAAAGTCTCATATCTATTGAACTAGTACAAAAGTGATAAAACTATTTGACTTATATACTGTATAGCGTATAGTATCGCTATACAACAAAAAGTTATAGCATGATCGAAAACTTCAAACATAAGGGGTTACGGCGTTTTTATGAAAGTAATGACCGGAGCGGTATAAATCCGGAATATGTGGAGAAAATAAAAAATATATTATCAATGTTAGATGCGGCAGAAGCTCCTGATGAAATGGATATTATAACCTTTCATTTCCATGAGTTGAAAGGTGCTAGGAAAGGCACTTATTCGGTTACTGTTCGTGCAAATTGGAGGATTACCTTTAAGTTTGAAGATGGAAATGCAACCGATGTTAATCTTGAAGATTATCACTAAACCCTAAATAGGTAGAAATATGAACATGAAAAACCCATCGCATCCTGGCGAAATTATCAGGGAATGTATAGAAGGCAGCAACCTTAACGTAACTGAAGCTGCGAATGTTTTGGGCGTTACTCGTGCTGCCCTTTCGCGGGTTGTTAATGCAAAAGCCAGTGTGTCTCCAGAAATGGCTGTACGTCTGTCAAAAGCCTTTGGCAGCACCATTGGTTTCTGGCTTAGGTTACAGCTTAATTTTGACTTAGCGCAGATGGAGAAAAAATCCTCCAAAATCCGTGTTCGGAGAATTGTATCTTCTGAACAAATAGCTCTGCAGTAGAAAGCTTTTTTGATAAGCTGTAGGATTAGGTGGCATAATTAAAAAGGCAAAACCCCAACTTTTTGTTTGCCAAAATTATTGAAATTGAATGGATATGGCACAGTTAATTTCATTTCCATCATTTGTTCCTACAGAATATTGCTGCGTGCCAACAACATTACCATTATCAAAGCAACTGGTAGAAGAAGCAGGTGTGGCGGTAGTATATGGAGAATTAGTCTGAGCTTGCGTGGAATTAGACCAGTCGAAACTGCTGCAACCGGTATATGGTGGGCAGTTTCTAAAATATCCAGCTAGAACATTACCTAATTGAGGTAACCCATCATCAATTTTACTATCAATTTGATAAGCTTGCCTTACAGTTAAACCAACATCAACTGTAGGACTTATGTTGCCATATACGCCACTTACAAGAGAAATTATAAAATAGTTAACATGCTTTTTAAAAACATTGGCAGTAGAATATTTTGTACAAGCCCCGCTTCCTGTATACACATAATTGCTACCTATTTTTGCTCTGGGAAAATATTTGTATATATCAGTACCAGTTGGTCTAGGAAAACCAGCTGATGGTACAGTTGCAGTGGCTGTGTTGAATGTTCCATCAATCATGTTTGCTGTGCTTAAATCTACCCAGAACAGTGCATTCTCGCCACTTATAGAATAAAAACCGCAATTATTTAGTGTCGCATCAGTATTTATTCCCTCCAATATTCCATCGCCATCACCTTCTCCTTTATATGCTCCCCTTACCTTAAAATTAAACCCTGAAGCCGTCGGGTCAGAAATGTCGCCAGGCAAATACCCATATTTAACTTTAAAGGTATTTACAGCAGTATTGTATTTTTCGATCTGGCTTATCTGACTGCGAATCATTGCAGCATCAATCAAATCCCTACCCATCAGTATGCTACCGATAATCAGACCAATAATCACCAGCACTATCGAGAGTTCAACTAAAGTAAAACCACTAGTATGGTTACACGAAGCTGAGGGGGGGGGGGGTATTTGTATGCATGTTTTCCTGCTATTTCCTATAACACACTGAGAATTCAGCATAGAAAAACTAACAAGATATAGCAAGAATCAAATTTGTTTTATACTACCCAACAATCTCTGTTCCGCTGAAGAAGAAAGCGATTTCTATCGCTGCGTTTTCTTCGCTGTCAGAGCCGTGAACGGAGTTGCGTTCGATGCCTTCGCCGAATTCCTTGCGGATAGTTCCGGCTGCTGCTTTCGCCGGGTCGGTCGCGCCCATGATTTCACGGTTCTTAAGCACTGCGTTTTCGCCTTCTAAAACCTGAACTACAACCGGGGCGGAAACCATATATTCCACCAGTTCATCATAGAACGGGCGTTCCTTATGTACTGCATAAAATTCACGCGCCTGCAGGCGGGACATGCGTAGACGCTTCTGCGCGACAACACGCAGACCGTTTTCCTCAAATTTAGAGACGATTTTACCAGTCAAATTACGCTCGGTAGCATCTGGTTTAATGATAGAAAAAGTACGTTGTTTAGCCATTGCAATTACTCCTTGAATTTTAAACTTGGCTGGCTATATAAGGCTAAATGTTCAGGAAAGCAATAGGCTTTTAATACATATCCAATCTCCTCTGAATCCTGACCTCTATTTCTACTATACAAAATCGATAAAATGGCTATGTTATGGGGCAATCAGGCATAAATTAATTATATAAATCATATGCGCTCTCATATATTCACCCATGGTCGTTTTTTAATTCCCCTATTGTTGCTTTCGGCGTGCACCTCCAGTTTGCAGGAATTAAAGGCAATCTCTCCTGCGCCTGCTGGCTTTTCCAGTTCTCTGGCATCTGAATATCTTGCCTATGCTGAGTCGGAAGCCGAACAAGGGCGCAAATCTTCTTCCGAGCATTTTGCAGCCAAGGGGCTGCTGGCTGCTCGTGGCGAGCATGTGTATCTGGATAGCGTTGATGAAAAAACCGTCGGCTCTGAATCACTTTCTGATTACCGTGCAGCTCTAATGGACGTTTTGAATGATAAAGTGAAGAATGCAGAGCCGCAGAAAGCCGCCCGCGCTCAAGTTTTATTTGATTGCTGGAATGAGCAGGAAAGAAAGGGTTTAACTGTTACGGCAGCGTCACCCGCTATAGCTTCCTGTAAGCAGGAGTTTGACCTAGTATATGACGAAATCAGGGAAATATCAGATGGCTTTCTCTATGGCGATGATAGTAAAAACACCGTAAGGTTTTTTGAAGGCAGCGCGCAGCTCGATGATGAAGAAAAAGATCTGATAAAGAAAATATCTTCCCACGTTACAAAATATCAGGATTATAAGCTGCAGCTTAAGACTTACCGTGTTGATTCCGGGTCTAGATTATCTGATCAGCGTTTAGTTGTTGTTCGTGATGAATTGATAAATAATGGAGTGCCTAAGGCTAGAATATTCCTTTCTAAAATGAATAAGGAAGCTTCAGATAGTGCTGTTCGTTTGAGTAATGATAAAGAGCAGAAGAACCGTGATGTTGTCTATGTTTTTGTTACCTATAAACATAACTTGCTTGTGGAACTTGCTGATGATTAAAATTATAGATAAATCAGTAATTATACCTTTATTGCTGCTATTATCGGCTTCTGGGTGTTCTACTTACAGCTTGCAGGAATTGCGTCATACCAAGCCACAGGGCAATGCCTTCCAGAATGCTCTGGCAAAATTATATATGGATTTTTCTGATTCTGAAGAGAAGAATTATGACTGGCAGGATTCCTGGTATTTCGCTGATAAAGGATTGCTTGCCATTTATGGTAAGGATACGGCTCCGGAAAATCTGAAGAACTGGAATTTGCCAAAAGATGAGCTTGCAAATTTGAAGAAGGCTAGGGCAGATTTGATGGCAATGCTTACACCTGAGGCTATGGCAAAAAATCCGGAAATGGCAGCACGCGCGCAATTTTATTTTGATTGCTGGGTAGAGCAACTGGAAGAGAACTGGCAGAAAGATGATATTGCCTTTTGCCGTGATAATTTTATACAATCTCTGACAAAGCTTGGGAGTAACAATAAAAAACCTTCTAAAAAGATAGGCGGAAAAAGCAAAGCGGTTAACAAAGAAGTTGGTAAAGCTGTATCTAAGAAAGCAGACAAAAAAAATACATATAAAAAAGAAAAAGTCAGTGAAGAAGAACCGGCAGTAATATCTTTCCTGCTATTTTTTGAAACAGGAAGTAATGTTGTAACTCCGGCTTCAGAGGTGAATATAGGAAAGGCGGCAGCACCTTTGACATCTAAGGATAATTATGCGGTTGTGATAATAGATAAATCGGAAGGTAGGCAGGGCAATCCGGAGCTATCGTTTGAGCGAACTCAGGCAGTGAAGGAGAAGCTTGTGGCTTTCGGGGTGAAGGAAGCGGCAATTTATGCCAATGATAAAAAAATTGATAATAAAGTTAAGCAGAAGGTAGAAATTTTTATAAATGACTGATCGTGTTTTAATATTGGATTTTGGTTCGCAGGTTACACAATTGATTGCGCGCCGTGTGCGTGAATGTGGCGTTTATTCAGAGATTCGTCCATTCAATATATCCGCAGAAGAGATAGTTGGTTTCGCACCGAAAGCAATTATCTTTTCAGGAGGACCTGCCTCAGTTCACGAAGACTATTCGCCCAAAGTTACCGAGCGGGTTTTTGACCTGAATATACCTATACTTGGCATCTGTTACGGCGAGCAGCTGCTTTGTCAACAGCTTGGCGGTAAGGTCGAAGCTGCTTCGCATCGTGAATTTGGGCGGGCGGTTATTGATATAGAGGAGGATTGTGCTTTATTTTCTGATGTCTGGAAGAAGGGATCTAGAAAAGAAGTGTGGATGAGCCACGGTGATCGTGTGGTTGAATTACCACAAGGCTTCAAAGTAGTCGCTACTACTCCTTCCGCGCCTTTTGCCGCTATAGCTGATGAAGCTCGGCGTTATTACGCAGTTCAGTTCCATCCTGAGGTTGTGCATACGCCGGATGGAGCAAAATTGCTGCAGAATTTTGTACGAAATGTGGCTGGTTGCAAGGGAGATTGGACAATGTCTGCTTTCCGCCAGAGTGCTATTGCCCGCGTGCGTGCACAGGTTGGAAACAGGAAAGTGCTTTGCGCCGTATCTGGTGGTGTCGATTCATCGGTAGTTGCGGCATTATTGCATGAAGCTATTGGTGAGCAGCTTATCTGTATTTTTATAAATAATGGCTTGCTGCGCGAAGGTGAACCCGAGCAGGTGGAAAAATTGTTCAAAGAACATTTCCACATCCCGCTTATTCATGTTGATGCCAGCATGTTGTTCTTAAACCGTCTAAGTGGCATAAAAGATCCGGAGCAGAAACGCAAGATTATCGGCAATAGTTTTATTGAAGTATTCGAGCACGAGGCAAAAAACGCTGGAGGAGCGGATTTTCTAGCGCAGGGAACATTATATCCTGATGTTATTGAGTCAGTATCGTTCATTGGTGGCCCTAGCGTTACCATAAAATCGCATCATAATGTTGGCGGGCTTCCGGAATATATGAAAATGGAGTTGGTAGAACCGTTGCGCGAGTTATTTAAAGATGAGGTACGGGTTTTAGGTCGTGAGCTGGGAATGCCGGCTGATATGGTGGGTAGGCATCCCTTCCCGGGACCTGGTCTTGCTATCAGGATTCCTGGTGAGCTGAGTGCAGAAAAAATAGAGTTACTACGCAAGGTAGATACGGTATATATTGATGAAATCCGGAGATCAGGATTATATGATAAGATATGGCAGGCATTTGCGGTGTTGCTTCCAATTCGCAGTGTCGGGGTTATGGGAGATGCTCGCAGCTATGACTATGTATGCGCGCTTCGGGCAGTGACTTCTACCGATGGGATGACTGCCGATTTTTATCATTTTGATTATGATTTTTTAAGTCGTGTATCTAACCGCATAACTAATGAAGTAAAAGGTATCAACCGCGTTGTTTATGATATAACCAGTAAGCCTCCGGGAACAATAGAATGGGAATAAGGCTGATAGATGCGTAGTTAGAATTCGTAGTTGATTACTTTTCTTGTTTACGAATTACGCATTTACGAGCTACGTTTTACGATAATATAGGAAAATATGATATGAGTGAGTTACTGAGAGAAATTGAAGAAGATATAAGGCGCGAACGCTTTGACAAAATATGGAAAAGCATTGGCCGTATTGCAGTGTGGGGTAGTATTGGCGTAATAGCGGCTACCACAGTGTTTGTGATATGGGATAACCATGCACGCAAAGAAGCAGAAGCAAAAACTTCCCAGCTACTTAAAGGCGATGAGCGTTTGAGTGCGTATGATTACAAGGGGGCAAGCTCTGCATTCTCAGTTCTTACTGATGATGATTCTTCACCATATTATGGTCTTGCGATGCTGCATAAGGCTGAGGCGCAGGAGCAGGGAGGAGATGTTGAAGGTGCTGAAAAAACCTATGCGGTTCTGGCAAAGAAAAATGAAGGTAAAAACAAATCGGAATTTTCCGAGCTGGCTGCACTTAAATATTTAAAACCGGGTGAAACTATAAAAGCTGCGAAAACCTCACCGTTTTATCATACTATTGCTGAGCGTAATGCCTGGCAGTTGTTGCAGTCTGATAAAAAATCAGAAGCATCTGCTATTTTTGCAGAGTTGCTTGGCGATGGAAAAACACCGCCAGCAATGGCTTTACGGGCAAAGGAAGCGTTGCGGGTAATTGCTCCAGAAAAATTATCAGAAAAAAGGGTGATCAATGAATAAGAGAATTTTATTACTGATATTTGTTTCAACTTCACTTGCTTCTTGTAGCTACGCTCCTTCCTGGATGGGTGGAATTACTGAATCAAAGCCTAAATTACCTGGTGAGCGCAAGGTCGCGCTCGCAAGTTCCGGTAAACTGGATACTGATGCTGCACTTAAAAACACCACTCCTATTTTGCCGAAAGTAACTGCAAACGAAAATTGGGCGCAGAGCAATGGCAATTTTTCTGCAGCAACGGGGAATTTATCTGGAGGAAAATTTATAGGAAAAACTTCGGCAGAGGTTGGGAAGGGTAATAATTTTACTCACAACCTCATTCCGCATCCGATTGTATCAGGCGGGACAGTATTTGCGATGGACTCAGCGGGAATTATTTCAGCGCACGATGCGGTTGATATAAGCAAAGTAAAGTTTGTATCAAAAGCAGTAGCGGATTCAGATGAGAATGAAGTTGTTGGAGGTGGGCTGGCGGTTGATGCCGGAATTCTTTATGCTGTAACCGGACATGGGCAGGTTGCTGCATTAAATGCTGCTGACGGGAAGGTTATCTGGCAAAAGAATTACACTGTTCCTATGCGCGGTGCGCCACGTGTTTCCGGAGATAGAGTAGTCGTGATGACTATAGATAGCCAGACTTATGGTCTTTCCAGTAAGACCGGTGACATATTATGGGTTCATCGGGGAATAGATGAAACGGCTTTGGTTATGAACAGTGTTTCGCCGGCTATGTCTGGTGACGATGTGTTTATTCCTTATTCTTCGGGAGAATTATTTGCTCTCTCCGCGGTTGATGGCAAGGAATTATGGGGCGATGTTTTACTTAAGAATAAATACACGGAGGCATCAGTGTTTACCGGTATTGGAGGTGACCCGGTGCTTGATGGAGTTGTTGCTTTTGTCGCTGGCAGCAACGGGATTACAGCAGCAATTGATACTGGGCGTGGTCAGCGTATATGGCAGGTAGAGGCAGGTTCAATAAACACGCCGTGGCTTGTCGGTGATGAACTGTTTATGCTTACTACCGATAATGTTCTGGTTAATCTGGTAAAATATACCGGAAAAATCCGCTGGGCTGTGGCTCTTGACAGTTATGATGATCCGGATGATAAGAGCGATCCTATAACTTGGCGTGGACCAGTTATGGTTGACGGGAAATTGGTTATTGTTGGTTCTAATGGCAAAATGGTTGTTGTTTCTGCCGCAAATGGCAAAATAGTAGAAACCCAATCTATTCCTGATAATATTTTGACTGCACCTGTGGTTGCTGGCGGAAGATTGTATCTTGTTGGGCAAGATGCAACTTTATATTCATTCCAGTAGTGGCGTAGTAAATTATTAACAATATATTGTTATACTCTTCCCGACTTAAACATATTAGTTTATATCCCAATTACAAATAAGTATCAAATATGAAAACTAGTTCTGGGTATCCCAATCTTCCTAAAACACCTATTGAAGAAGCTATAATTAGCATTACTATAGGAAAAAATAAGTACGATTCACTGAAAGAGGTGGGAGCGGTTTGTACAAAATTAAAAAGTGCTTATCCACAGCAAAAACCATGGACTTTAAATGAATTTTCTCTAAAAATGAGTGCCGATGGTGTTGACTCTTCTCATCAACAAAAAGAAAACGGTTTTGTATTAAGTTCTGAAAACCAAAAGAAAATAATACATTTAAACACTGAAACTTTATCGCTTAACCGTTTGCGTCCATATGGTTCTTGGGAAGATTTTTCTAGTGACTATAAATCTGCATGGGACGTGTTCTCTGCTCCTCTTAAAATAAAAGAAATAGCAGGGCTAACAATACGTTATATAAATAGTTTTGTTATTCCAACGGTTGGTTGGGAAGAATATCTTCTTATGCGCCCTACATTGCAACACAACAATGCTTACGATACATCCACTATCTCTATGGGAGAAGTCTTTTCTCGATATGTTCTTGTTTCTGAAAGACATATGGCTGATTCTATGGTATCGTTGACTCTGAAGCCAGAAAATACTGATACTTTGAGAGTGATTATGGATATAGAGGTGCATTCTAGGGCGAGTATTTCAAACTATACTGGATATCATGAAGTTACTGATGTATTAAGCAGGCTTAGGGATTTTAAGAATCAAATTTTCTTTTCAAACTTGCCTAAAGCAGAGGAACTATTCTCATGAGTGCTATTCCTTTACCAAATCAGAAATCAACAGAGTTAGTTAATTGGAAGAAATCTCCTGCTCCTAGAGCGCACAATATCACAACACAGAGCGATTCTGGCAAGGTGTCTAATGAACTTTGGGATAATATACAAAGGCAGAGAATTAAAACTATTACAACCCCTCCAGATGATGTGCGCCTTGAAAGAGAGCTTGCTGATATTTTGCAGGAGTGTTCTAGTGAGGGATGGAATGGCTACGATGCAAAGCCTATAGATCGTCATTCCGTAAAATTTGTATTTGATTTCTTAAGTATGCTTCCATTAGATATTTCATATCCAGAATTATCCGCAGAACCAAATGGTGATTTAACAATGGTATGGCGTAAGAATGGATATCATTTGATTATTGGTATAGATAATATGGGGCATATTGCTTGGGGGGGTACAAGTCCAAGTGGTCGCATTTATGGTGATGCAAAATTTGATAAAGAAATTCCCAAAGATATTGTAGACATCCTCCACTCTGTTGAAGGATGTAGCTAGGCATGACAGAAGTTCCTGCGAGCCCAAAAGACTTGGTATCAAGATATATTTATAGTACTAATGATTTTAGCAGTAATGGAGTAAAACATAGTGCATTTGTGCCGTCAAAAACTTACCCTAATGAGTTGTCTGTATGTATAAGAACTACTTTGTCTGAATCAGAGATATGGCGAATAGGTATGGAGTCTGCTCGTCAAGATAAATCTATAAAATGGCGGGCTGATTTGTTGGTATCAGATGTTCAAGAAATATCAGATGAGCAAGAGGGATTCTTGCAAGTGTTAATTGATGGTATTCCACATCAATATCATGCAAATATAAAAAATCTACCAACACAAAAGTCATTGCAAAGAGCAGTAGCTACTGAATTATCGAATAAATCAAAATTGGTAGTGCCATGACTTTCACTGTAGTAATCGCTGGTCGTCCAAATGTTGGCAAGTCGACCTTATTCAACCGCCTGACCGGAAAACAGCACGCGCTGGTAGATGATATGCCGGGGGTGACACGTGACCGGCGTGAGGGTGATGCAAGTCTTGGTGGAATGGAATTTACCATAATTGACACGGCAGGGTTGGAAGATGCACCGGAAGGCAGCCTTGCTGCGCGCATGACTGCACAAACAGAAAGAGCTATTGAAGAAGCTGATGTTGCGTTGCTAGTTGTGGATGGACGGGTTGGCATAACTCCTATAGACAAACATTTTGCTTTGTTGCTGCGTAAAAAGAAAACCAAGGTAATTTTGGTGGTGAATAAAGCCGAAGGTGGAAAAGCTAGCTCTGCAATTTCCGATGCCTATAGTTTGGGTTTTGGTGAAGCGGTGGCTATTTCAGCGGCGCATGGCGAAGGACTTTCGGATTTATATGATGCGCTTGCTGATGCGAGTAAAGAGTTAAGAGTGCTGAGTTCTGAGTTAAGCGAAGAAGAGCACTCATTACTCAGCACTCACAACTCAACACTTCAGATAACAATTGTTGGCCGCCCGAATGTGGGGAAGTCAACTCTGGTGAATAAAATTTTGGGTGAGGATAGGGTGCTTACCGGTCCTGAAGCCGGCATAACCCGCGATGCGATAGCGGTGGATTTTGAGTTTGACGGCAAGCCTATAAAACTGGTTGATACTGCTGGTATGCGCCGTAAGAGCAATGTCATTGCTAAGGTGGAAAAGCTGGCGGTGGCTGATACTTTGCGGGCTGTGCAATATGCGCACGTTGTGATACTTGTTATAGATGCACAGGCACCGATGGAGAAACAGGAAAATACTATAGCTTCACTGGTGGAACAAGAAGGTCGGGCGATGGTTCTTGCCATCAATAAATGGGATACGGTGGATAATAAGCCAGCCTATTTGAAAGCGATAAATGAGATATTAGAAACAACTTTGCCGCAATTAAAAGGTGTGGCTGTCGTGCCTATTTCCGCAGAAACCGGATTTCAAATTCCTAAACTGCTGAAAACCTGTTTTCAATTATATGCGTTATGGAATAAGGAAATAGGCACGGGCGCACTTAATCGCTGGCTGGAATCCGCGCTGGAAATTCATGCTCCGCCACTGGTTAAATCAAGGCGTATAAAAATTCGTTATATGACCCAGAAATGTGCGCGCCCTCCTAGTTTTATTTTATTTTCCAACACCAGCGATGTTCCTGATAGCTATATCCGTTATCTGACTAATAGTCTACGTGAGGCATTTAAGCTGCCTTCAGTGCCGATACGCATGAAAATAAAAAAGAACAATAATCCTTATGCAGAAAACTATGATTAATACGAAATAAATTTGCTTTGTTTAACGCTTTATTTATTTTTTAGTTTTACCGTACCAGTCCGAGACATTATTGCAGAGATGGCGGGGTACATTGTGTATTGGTCGTTGTCTGTATCACATCGTTATTCTAATATGATTTTTGAAGGATTCAATTTATGCGCGTAAATCAGCCTGTTACCGGACGTGAAGTTTATTTAAATGATAATACAGTTATTGTTTCAAGAACTGATGCAGGTGGAAAAATACTTTATGTAAATAAGGATTTTGTCGATATTTCAGGGTTTTCCGAGGAAGAACTCGTAGGGCAGCCACATAATATTGTTCGCCATCCCGATATGCCGGTGGAAGCATTTGAAGATCTTTGGCGCGATTTGAAAGCAGGATTGCCGTGGAGCGGTTATGTTAAAAATCGTTGTAAGAATGGTGATCATTATTGGGTAAAGGCGAATACTTCTCCAATTATAGAAAACGGTCAGACAACTGGTTATAGTTCGGTACGGACTAAAGCTGAAGCAGCAGAGGTTGCAAAGGTTGAAGCTGCCTATCGATTATTTAAAGAGAAAAAAGCTGGAGGTCTTTATATCAGTCATGGTCAGGTACTAGATAATTCCCGTTCTGCGCGCATGTCAAGATTTTCTGGGCGTATTGGTGCCAAGGTTACGTACGTTGCTGCTGCCTTATGTCTTATGCTGGCTGTAATCGGTGGTTCTGGCTTGTATTTATCTTCACAGATTACCGAGAGCCTTAGAACCGTTTATGAAGACCGTACTATTCCTGCCGGGCAGCTGGCTGACATTAACCGGCTTATGTATAATAACGTTCTGAACCTTTCCATTGTTGCTAGCGGAAAAGCTGAGGATCGGGCGGGAATGCTTGGGCAGGTTGAAAAGAATATTGCAGAGATTACGGAAATCTGGAAGGCCTACATGGCAACCTATCTGACTCCGGAAGAAAAGATTCTGGCGGATCGTTATGGCGAAGAACGTAAAAAATTCGTGGGAGAAGGTCTGAAGCCGGCGATTGCCCTTGCAAAGGACGGCAAAGATGCAGAATTGCAAGATCTGTTGCCAAAGACGGAAAAGCTTTTTCAAGTAGCTGTAGGCACTAATAAAGAACTTCTTAATTTGCAACTGGATGTCGCTGACAGTGCTTATAAAGAAGCGCAGAGTAGTTATAAAATAGGGTTTGCAGTTAATTTAGCAGTTATTTTATTTGGTCTGGCATTTGCGATTATGGCATCAAAATATCTGCAGAGGTTTATTGACCGTAAAGTGAAAAACCTTGATTCCAAGCTTACTTCAATTTCAAGCGGGAATCTGAAAACAGAGCTGACCGTTGAATTTGATGAGCTGGACAACATAATGACCACGCTTATGGCCATGCAGGCTAAACTTGCTTATGTTGAAAATGAAAGATTATCCGTTGAACGGGAAAAACGTGAAATGCAGGAAAAGCTGGCAAAAGATTTTGAGTCAAGCGTTAAGGGGATTGTTAATATTGTGGCATCCGCTGCAACCGAACTTTCACAGACCGCAAGAAATATGGTAGATATTATTAACGGCAGTGCCAGAAAAGCTGGCAGTGCCACTGATGCGGCAACAATTACAGCGTCCAATGTACAATCGGTTGCTGCTGCTGCTGAAGAATTATCAGCTTCGGTAAAAGAAATTTCACATCAGTTCCAAAAAACAACTGGCCTGGTTGCCGAATCCGGAACAAAAACAGCAAATGCTGATGCACTGGCGAACGCTCTTACTCAATCTTCGGATAGGGTAAGCAATGCGATGGAAATGATTTCAGAAATCTCCGGACAGATCAATCTTCTGGCACTTAATGCTACTATTGAATCTGCACGTGCGGGTGAGGCAGGTAAAGGGTTTGCTGTTGTTGCCAATGAGGTGAAAAATCTTGCTGGGCAAACCGATAAATCAGTTATTGAGATTAAGGGTGTTGTTGAAGAGATGCGTACCGCTTCTCATGCGATTATTGCTGCCTTAAGCGAGATTAAAAGATCTGTTGGCTCTATTTCTGAAGCATCTTCCAGCGTGGCTTCAGCGGTTGAAGAGCAATCGGCAACTACTAATGAAATTGCACGGAGCATGCAGACCGCAGCTTCAGGAACACAGACTATTTCCAGCAATCTGGTTGATGTAAGCTCATCTTCGGCGCAGGCAGGAGCTGCGGCAGAGCAGATGTTGCAGGCATCACAAGAGCTATCTAAACAGGCTGAAAATCTGAATTCTCAGGTTGATAACTTCCTGAATAAGATTCGCGCTGCATAATCCTGCTTGAGTGTTGCTTTTTAGCTGCTAATCTGGGCGGATGACTTCGACAGTGCTTGCAGATAATATAGTGATTCCAGTAGATGGGCAGGATAATGTAACTCCCACCATGCAGCAATTCCTTGCGATTAAAGCACGCCACGCGGATTGTATGCTGTTTTACCGCATGGGTGATTTCTATGAACTGTTTTTTGATGATGCGGTAAAAGCTGCTTCTATTCTAGATATTGCCCTAACCAAGCGTGGCAAGCATAATGGCGCGGATATTCCGATGTGTGGCGTGCCTGTGCATTCGCATGAGGCTTATCTGGAAAAACTGATTCGTGCAGGGGTGCGGATTGCTATTTGTGAACAATTGGAAGAACCTGCTGAGGCGAAAAAACGTGGCTATAAAGCAATCATCCAGCGTGATGTAGTGCGGATAGTAACCGCAGGAACAATTACCGAAGAAAATTTGCTGGATTCCAGACAGGCAAACTATCTGGCTGCGGTTGTAATTGATTCGCAGGCTCGTAGCGGAAGCATGCGGTCAGCAGACCGCACAGCCCTGAGCAAAGCTTCATGCGAGAGCCAGCAGGCTCGCAGCGGAAGCAATAATAATTACATAATATCCTGGTTGGATATTTCTACAGGTGAATTTTATTTGATTGGAACGACAGCACAAACCATATCCATGGAGCTTTCGCGAATTAATCCGCGTGAATTATTGATTCCTGAAACTCTGACAGCAACGCCTGAACTGCAGGATTTCAAGAGCGTGTTTACAGTGCAGCCTGACAGTATTTTTGATAGCAGGCGGGCGCAGAGATTGCTTAAAGAAACTTTTAATATTGCATCTCTGGAAATTTTTGGAGAGTTTTCTCCATCTGAACTTTCTGTTTGTGGGGCATTGCTCGATTATGTGAAGCTGACACAAAAAGAAGCTATGCCACGCCTTGATGCTCCGCGTCGCGAATATACTGGTGCGCATATGCTGATAGATGCAGCAAGCCAGCGCAATCTGGAAATAATGACCACCTTGTCTGGCAAGCGTAAAGGCAGCCTGTTTTCGGTTATTGATGAAACCATAACTTCGGCAGGAGCGCGGTTGCTTGCAGCGCAACTTTCTGCGCCACAAACTGATGTGCAGGTTATTAATGAACGATTAGATAATGTGCAGCTATTTGTGCAGCAACCTGATTTACGTGGCAGTATTCGCGGTTTCCTGAAAGAATGTCCGGATATTGAGAGGGCTTTATCACGTTTATGTCTTGCACGTGGGGGACCACGCGATGTGTTGACAGTTGCAGCAGGTCTTAATTCTGCACAGTCAGTAAGAGTTGTTTTAGAGCTTCAAAGTCGGGAACTGCCACAGAGTTTGTATGCAATTCTTCCAATCCTTGGTGGGCATGAAGTCTTGACAGAGGATATACGCAAAACATTAAATCAAGACGCACCTGTGTTTGCGCGTGACGGTAATTTTATAAAATACGGATATAGTGCGGCACTTGATGAACTGCGTAATCTGCGCGATGAAGGGCAGAAGCGAATAATTGCCTTACAGCAGAAATATATAGAGCTTACGGGCATAGCTACTCTTAAAATCCGCTTTAATAACATGCTTGGCTATTTTGTGGAAATTACACAACAGCACCAAAGTAAAATTACTAACGATTTTATTCATCGCCAGACACTCGCCAATAATTTGCGTTACAGTACAGTGGAGCTTTCCGAACTGGAGCGGAAAATAAATGAAGCTTCTGGTAATGTGCTTAAATTAGAGCAGGAAATTTTTGCCAAACTCCTTGCAGAAATTACCGCTATCAGCGAAAAAATAATAGTTACGGCGCGCGCGGTGGCACAGGTGGATGTCAGCACTGCGCTTGCACATCTGGCGGTTTCCAGAAATTATATACGCCCAGTGATGGAAGATAGCCTTGCTTTTGATATTCGCGGTGGCAGACATCCGGTGGTGGAGGCAAGCTTGCGAGATGCTGGTACAGCATTTATGGGCAATGGCTGTAATTTAGAAAATACGCAGCGTTTATGGTTGCTTACAGGACCAAATATGGCTGGTAAAAGCACTTTCCTGCGCCAGAATGCCTTGATTGCAATTCTTGCGCAAGCTGGTTCTTTTGTGCCTGCTGACAGCGCGACCATAGGCATTGTCGATAAGTTATTCAGCCGTGTCGGCGCAGCTGATGATCTGGCGCGAGGGCATTCAACCTTCATGGTGGAGATGGTAGAAACAGCAATAATTTTGCATCAGGCAACGGCTCGCTCGCTGGTGATACTTGATGAAATAGGGCGGGGAACAGCAACTTTTGACGGACTTTCGATTGCCTGGGCGGTGGTGGAGCATCTGCATAATATCACCAAATGCCGCGCACTTTTTGCCACTCATTACCATGAATTAACCGAGCTGACTGATAGCCTTCCCGCTCTTTCCTGCCATACTATGAAAGTGAAAGAATGGAAGGGGGATTTGATATTTCTGCATGAAGTTGCTGCCGGCAGTGCTGATCGTTCTTACGGTATCCATGTTGCCCGTCTTGCTGGTCTTCCAGCTACAGTTATTAACCGCGCTGCGGATATTTTACACCAGTTAGAAAAAGAGCAGCGTTCTGCGCCGGCACTTGCTGCCAGTTTACCGCTTTTTTCTTATGCGCCACCAGCACCTTCCACAATATCTCCAGAGCTTACCGCCTTAGCTGATGAGATTAAAAATCTTTCCCCCGATAGCCTTTCCCCGCGTGAGGCACTGGAAATGCTGTATAAACTCAGAGGAATGGTGGGCTAATTTTATAGTTAACTAACAAAATGATTGCATCATTTTGACGCTGCCTACGGCGCGAAAAATCGCGCTTTCGGCTTGCGATTTTCATAGCTGATTAAGCATTAATCAGCTATACCTATCCTCTCGTACATGCCACATGCGAAGAACTGTGATTGAATCATCATTAATTAAGTAGCGCAGTTCGTAGTCACCAACGATAATCCGTCTGACTTCATGTAAGGTGAATTCTGTTAAACGTGAACCGAGTCTTGGGTGGTCGAGAAGTGTTCCAGCAGCTGCTACTAATTGTTGGATGATGGAGTGGGCAACTTTCGGGTTTACTCTAACCAGAAAATCATAGAGGCGGTGAAGATCTGATTCTGCTTTGCTAGTCCACTCTAGGTTCATAAGTTGTTTTGAGGTAGGCTGTTCACCCAATTTTTAATTTTCTCATGTTGTACGACTTTGCCAGCATCAGCATCAGAAAGAGCCTCTAATGTTAGGCGATGGCGTTTTTCTTCCAATTCTACCCAAGCAATTAGAGCTTCTTTTATGACCCATGCTTTTGAACGTTCTATTCGTTGGGCAAGATCATCAAGCTGCCCAACAAGTTCGCTGGGAAGA
>JBEBHV010000194.1:0-3967 GCA_040080715.1 Rickettsiales bacterium
GCGTGGGCATGAGGTTATTTTTCTAGCTCTGACTACGGCTAGGCAATATCTGGAAAAATATGGGATTCCCTCGATAGGATTTAAGGATTTATTATTTCTGGCAGATGAAAATGCGCTGGAATTTGGCAAAAAACTGGCGATGGAAATTCCAGTTAGCAGTGCGGTTTCTATGGAAGAAACTATTGCCTATCTGGGCATGTCATTTTCGGATTTAATCGCTGAAAAAGGCGTGGAAGAGGCGGAAAAACTATACGCAAAACAGCAGAGGCAGGCTTTTCTTCCAGTGCGGACTATGAAAAAAATCCTCGAATATTATAAGCCGGATGTGGTGGTTGCTACTAACTCTCCGCGTAGTGAACGGGCAGCGATTATGGCAGCCAGAGAGCTTGGGATTCCTGCGGTTTGTGTGGTTGATCTTTTTGCAACTATTGAAAAAGAGTGGATTGGTGCTGCCGGTTTTGCTGAGCGTATCTGTGTGTTGAACCAGTCTGTAAAAGATATGCTTTTGGGTTGTGGTAGGGGTGAGGATGAAGTTGTGGTGACTGGCAACCCTGCCTTTGATGTTTTACTCACTGATGAGGCGTGTGAAAAAGGCAGAAAAATGCGCGCTGGGCGGGGATGGAATGACGGCAAAATAAATATATTATTTGCCTCGCAGCCAGAGCCGGAAAATCATCCGTTTAATGATAAAATCGGGAATATCCATCTACCAGATGAGATTGAAAATGTTTTGCGCGGGTTTGTTGGAAATAATGACGAGTACCGCTTAATTGTCCGCTATCATCCCAGCCAGAATTGCGTTTTTAAAGAGGGAAAAAATGTTGAACTCAGCACGCAGCAGGAAGCGATTTCAGCGGTGCTGCATGCCGTGGATTTGGTTATAACTATTACTTCAACTGTCGCCGTGGAGGCTTCTATTATTGGCAAACCTGTTATTACTGTCGATAAATCCATATTTACCGAAGATGTGCCTTATGTAGAGATGGGGATTTCTATTGGCGTTAAGGAGACGGAAGAACTGGCTGGTGCTATATTAAGTGCAAAAAACACCATAAATGATTATGACTCTGGATTCCGTGTCAAGCACGGGATTAATGGGGCTGGCGATAATGTGGTGGGAGTGGTTGAGGGGTTGGGGATTAGGGATGACAATGGGTGAGATTTGGCAAAAAATGTATAATTATATAAAACGCATTCTGGATGTGGTGGTGAGCCTTGCCATATTGCTGCTTATTTTTCCTTTATTGTTATTTTTAATGATATTAATCGGATTGGACAGTTCTGGTTCGCCTTTGTTTTTGCAAAAACGTATAGGTCAGTATGGGAAACAATTTACACTATTAAAATTACGTTCTATGGTTAGCAACGCTTCGCAGCTTGGTTCTTTTCAAACCGCTGCTGGGGATTTTCGAATTACGCGCGTGGGACGTTTTTTACGTATGACAAGTCTGGATGAATTGCCACAAATGTGGAATGTGCTGGTTGGTGATATGAGCCTGATTGGGCCGCGACCGGAAACGCCACAGCAAAAATCTTTATATTCTGAAAATGATTGGCAATTGCGCCATAGAGTTAAACCTGGAATAACTGGTCTGGCGCAGGTGAATGGACGCAGCAATCTTTCACCAGAGGAACGGCTGCGCTTTGATCTCAAATATGCGACTGAATGCAGTTTGCAGATGGATATGCAGATTGTAGCAAAAACACTCAAGGTTGTGTTTACGGGCAGGGGCGCGAATTAATGGAAACCATCCTGATTACCAATAACCCTGCCATTGCTGCTGATGCTGAAGAAGCCGGAGTTACCCGCATTATGGTGGATCTGGAAAATCATGGTAAAAAAGAACGGCAGGCAAGCCGCAATACCTTTATCAGCCAGCATAAAAAAGAAGATATAAGCAGCGTGCGCAGGGTTCTTACAAGATGTTCGCTGATTGTGCGAATTAATCCGTGGCACGATGGCTCGGAGGCTGAGATTGAATATGCGATAGCGCATGGTGCGGATATTATTATGCTGCCGATGATAAAGGATATGGCGGATGTTCATAATTTTATTGATTCGGTTGCAGGAAGAGCCGAGCCGCTGCCGCTGATTGAAACTATTTATTCGATGAAAAATATTGATGAAATTGCAGGTAATCCTGCCATCCATGAATTATATATCGGGCTTAATGATCTGCATCTGGAACTGGGGATGAGTTTTTTATTTGAACCGTTGGCATGTGGTATACTCGATAAAATGGCGGAAAGTATCAATGATGCTGGAAAATCTTTTGGATTTGGCGGGATAGCCGCGATTGGCAGCGGTGAATTGCCTGCCGAGCGGATACTTGCGGAACATGCACGACTTGGCTCAAACCGGATTATCCTGTCTTCACGTTTCTGCAAGGATGTTGATATAGCGGATGCTACAGGTAGGGCTCAGAGATTGCGGGCAGCAATTGGAAAATTGAGCGAGGCTTATGAAAGGCTGCGTCAAAGGAGCAATGAACAACAGAAATTGGATAAAGAGATGACTGCCGATATGATTAACGTTATAGCCAGCAGGTTAAAACTTTGAATATCTTTTCTCAAGTGAATATGGAAAGAAACAATTGGGCATGGATGCTTGCCTATGCTGCTACCATGATTTTGCCGTTGGGATTAATTTTCAGCCGTGGTGTCGCTGATGGATGCTGCGTTGCAATCGGTATTTTATTTTTGTGGCAAAGCTACAAGAGCAGAAAATGGGAATGGCTTAAAGATCCATTGGTGCGGGTTGGGCTGATTGCTTGGGCATGGCTTGTGCTGGTGGTTTCGCCATTGGCTGTTGAGCCTTCCGGTTCAGTTTCTGTGGCTCTGCCGTGGATTCGTTATATTATCATGTTTGCCGCGCTAAAGTTCTGGGTTCTGGAAAAAGAAGAGAACTTGTTGCTGCTGGCAAAAATGCTGGCGGTTATGCTTGCTCTGGTGATGATTGATACGCTCTGGCAATATGTGACCGGGGTTTCTCTTACTGGTAACGCACGCGATTCAAACCTGAGGCTTACTGGTCCTATGGATGGGGTGAAGGTGGGGATTTTTATTGCCAAATTTCTGCTTCCTGCCGTGATTATCTGTATGTTTGCTACCTTGCGTAGGAAACAAAATGGATGGATAGGGTATGCTTTGTTATTGCTCATAGGCGAGGTGGTTATCCTGCTGAGCGGTGAACGTACTGCATTTGTCAGTAGTCTGTTGGGGATTTTTGGAGCGTTGTTTATTCTTGCCCTTACCGAAAGATATGCGCGTATTGCTATCCCGTTTATTGTGATATTGTTCACAGCTATTTTGACCGTGCTGATAAAAACGCAGGAATGGGTGTTCACGCGGGCGATGGCGTTTAAAGACACTCTGCTTACTTTCAGTGATACGGTTTACGGAAAATTATTCAAAACTGCTTACGTGATTGGCGAAGATAACTGGTTCAGCGGCGTTGGTCTTAAAGGTTACCGGATAGTATCGAGCACTATGGAAGATAAAACAAACCCATATTGTGCAGGGGGAGAATTTTGCAATCTTCATCCGCATAATTATTATCTGGAGTGGTTTTCTGAAACCGGACTTTTTGGAGTCGTATTATTTGCTCTAATGGTTGTTATTATGTTTATGAGTGCTATACGCTGTTTTCGGAAGGTGCAGGGGATTTATCGCCTGCTGCCTGCCTGTGCTGTTGCCGTGATGCTGGTTAATTTCTTCCCTATTATGGTTACGCAAAGTGCATTTTCCAACTGGCCGGCGATATTGCTGTGGTACAGCGTTGCAGTGGCGTTTGCGGGGATGAATATATGTAAGGCAGGGATTAGGGATGAGGGAAGTGGGATTAGGCATTAGGGATTAGGGATTAGGGAAATATGTGCGGGATTTTTGGGATAGTAAGCAAGCAGCCTTTGGATTTTCCGGAACTGATGGGGAAGATGGGCGCTAGCCTCTCGCATCGTGGACCGGA
>JBEBHV010000195.1:0-3960 GCA_040080715.1 Rickettsiales bacterium
TTTTAGACCACATCAAGCTCTGGACTACCTAACACCAAACCAATATACTCAACAAATCTTGAGGCAACAAAAAGTCTCATATCTATTGAACTAGTACACTTTCCCCATTTGGATTGACCTGCAGCAAAGCTCATGTTAGCCTGAACTTGAAGCTGGAGAATCTGGCTTTGGGGCGTTAGAACCTCCTACTTTGTGCGGTTTTGTGTGACCGGAATAACACTCCTCGCTTTGGCCGGTCTCTAGTTGCGGTTGGGTCAAGTGAGTTTTAATAGTGTTCTGTCTTTATTGATGCACTCTTGAGAGAATGACGGAGATAAAAGATTCTTAAAATCGGACATCGCGGTGCGTCCGCTTACGCGCTGGAAAATACGCTCACTGCTTTTCGCAAGGCCTTGGATATGGGCGCGGACGGTGTCGAGTTAGATGTGCATCTATGCAAAAGTGGCGAGCTGGTGGTGTTTCACGATGACGGGATGGATCGCCTCACTCCCGAAACGCGCCTTGTCCGTGACCTAACACTGCGAGAATTGCGGGCATTTGCCCTGCCGGGAGGCGAGCGGATACCGACGCTGCCGGAGGTGCTGGAATCCCTGGGGGCGGACGCATGGTATTTCGTGGAAATCAAACATGCTGATTGCGCGCTGCTTGTTGCCGACGTCTTGCAACATTATACTAAAAAAGGATGGCGTAATGAAAGGCTCTGCCTCCTTGCCTCTGATCACAAGACGATCAGTTCAGCACTTGAGGCATTTCCATCCCTTACTGTAGCCGTATCCTTCACCAAGCTGACGAACAGCTCGGCACAGGAAGCAAAGGCATTAGGCGCGCAATTTATTGTTCCCGACTACCTGACATTCGAGAAAGAGCATGTTGAGCAGGCGCATGCGCTGGGTTTAAAAATTATCGCCTGGACAGCATATAAAGATGAAGTCGAGCATATTGGCGAGCTAATGGCTCTTGGTGTGGATGGTATCATGAGCAATTATCCTGACCGGCTTTGATCTGCCTCCATGCCGCACTTGCCCAGTCATCTGGAGAAAAAACCAAAGACGGAATTTATTGCTCCAGACCCCGCAACAAGTGCGGGGTTACAAGAGTAAATGCGGGATGATTGAAATGACTGGATTGCTTCGGAAATAAATTTCCTCGCAATGACGCACTAACGTCATCCCCGATTTTGCGGGGATAGGAAATGTCAATTATGCAAGAAGTCTGCTCATAATTTCTTCGGCTGATAAATTGTTACAGGTGACAATATCCAGCTTTGGTAGAAGCTTCTGTATGCCATTTACCTCGTCCTTTTTTCCAAACCACATTAACTTATCACTTTTCATGATAAATGGCATATCTTCCAGATGGTCGGTAAAAAATATTTTTTTTCTGTTTTCCCATTTTTGTTCGGAAATAAATTCCATAACACGCCGTGCTTTCTCTTCGCCACGATTTTCTTTTTCATTCAGCCTTGTGGAGATGATATTGGCAAACCCGATGCGTGATGCAAATTTCTCGGCGTATAGTGATGTTGCGGCGGTGGCTATTACCGCATCGCATTTGCTTTTTGAGATCAGCTCCAGAATCTCCAGCATGTTAGGACGTATTTTTTTTTCCAGTTTAGCCACTATATTTTCTAAAGCATTGTCATCAGGGTTCTCAATCCACAAGCTATGTAAATCAGATTTTGTTTTTGCATGGCTGTGTTTCAGGATTTTCCTTCGGAAGAAGATTCTCCAGGCTCTGATACGTAGAAAGATACGTTGTTTAAACTTCAGGCTGTCGAATTTCCCATACAAGAAATACGCCGCCCATATTTTAAAACTATTGATGGAAAGCAGAGTCTCATCGAGGTCTATAACTAATACCGCATCAGTTTTTAAAATCGAATGACCAGGGTAATCGGCAGAGGACATGGCGGTATAAGGTATAATCTGGTTGAACGAGAGGAGAGTCGGTAGTAACAGTAATCGCAGCGGTTTTAATAATACAATCAGAATTAGCTTCTGCTCGTACCACATCTAAAACTGCTTTCATAGTTTCACCGCTATCTATCGCGTCGTCAACGATTAATATTTTATAATTATCACATGCCCGTAGCGCACCTCTGATTGCCGAGAGTTCATCTATGTTCGGGGAAAATGACTGGCGTTCTGCTATTGGTTTTGAGTGGAGATATTTATGTTCTATAATTCTCAAGTAATCGGTAACCTTATATGGCAGCAAGCCTAATATTTTCTTAAGGCATTTAATCCGGCTTTTTTTCTGAGTGCCGGTTCGTTGGCGTGATATAGCAAGCAACAAAGGTTTTTTTTGTAATTCCTTTGCCATGATTTCAGCTATAATATATCCACCGGTACGGATACCGATAATTATGTCCGGTACAAAATTTTGCAGTATAAGTGCGTTGAGGGCATTGCTGGCGTCTTGCAATCCAATATTATCTATTGTTTTGACAGTTATAGTGTGTTGCGACATAATGGCGTGCTCAAAATATATAAGGGGGTATATTGTATGAAGTTTAATTCTGATAAGTTAACATATCATGTTTCATAGGTTAATATAGTATTTATATTTTAATATATATACTATTTTATGCATTATTTTGTCATTTTTAGGTTTGCATATCAGTATTAATAAAATGGTAAATATAGTTTTTCCTAATATATTAATATGTAATATATACAAGAGAAATATGTGTGTTATAGTGCTTTCTTCGATTAAATCTGGATAAAAAATACAACAACTCATTTAAAACAACTAATTAGGAGATTAACCCATGCGTTATCAATTATTTATTACCGTATGCTCTGTTGCTTTCATTTCTTTGTCTGCTAGTGCCTATGATGCCAGTCCTGATGATGGCGTTCTCGGACAGATAGATAATTCTGCGGGGACAGTGATTGAACATCCAAAGAATCTGGCGGCTCCCAGGTCTTTGCCAGTGGCAAGGGATGGTGAAATTATTGATTCTGTCGGCGGTGGCGCGACCGAGGCTGTTTTGCCAGTTGTCCAGACCGCAAACAGAGTCAGTTATATAACTGGCGGTATTGGCGATGAGGAATTAGCGGAAATAAACGCGCAGGAGTCTAATTTTAACGCCCGCATCGTTATGATTGCCACTAATGGTGAGTATATGAGCGAAATTGCTGTGCGTATTCTATCAAAAGATGGTGAATTAGTGCGTCTCGAGGATGTAGGGCCGTATTTATATGCCAATCTGCCTGACGGAAGCTATACTGTTGAAGCGGTTTCAAGCAGTGGCGGAATGAAAAGCGCGAAATTCACAGTTCCTGCCAAAAACCCTAAGGTTAAAACCGTCATCCGCTTTGATGAGTAGTTGATTTTACTATATTGGGGATGATTGTCGTGCAGGTTCGCCTTCACGCTTTCGCGTTTCTTCGCGTAGTTTTTCAGCTAATCCGTCAATTGGTCTCATTCCTTGAACCGCGCTGCTGAGGCGGGATATAGTTTTTGTATCAACGTCGGCGGCTGCTAAATCAGTCATAATATGAGTTTTGAAAGTTAGATTTATACTATTACCTGATGCTATATTTTTTACCCTTATAATATCCGCTATTAGTTCATCAAATGCATCGCCGCCTTTAAGTGCCACATCTTTTACCGTATCCATTAACTTATTCATTCGAGTTTGATAATCTGGCTGATTCTCAGGTAATCCATCAGGTGAAGATGTCATAATTAAATGCTCATTAGTGAGGGGGTTTATATATTAATTTACCAATTAATAGGTAACGACGACAAAAAACCAAATTAAGTTTTTATTACAGTTTTAATATGCTGTAATACATCAGGATTTTTGCTCAAGAAGAGTCATCAGCTCGCGCCATTCGCCCTTACTCATGCCACTTTGCTCCTGTGTTACTTTTTCCCCGGCAATTAGTTTTTTTACTATTGCCAGCCCCTTAGCTGATAAATTTACCCCGCCCACCCGGTAATCCATGAAGG
>JBEBHV010000019.1:0-16502 GCA_040080715.1 Rickettsiales bacterium
GTATGATTTCAGCATTATTTTTATTATTAAGCACAGGAGCTGTTATGGCTGACACAACTACTAAAACTGCAACTTTTGCCGGAGGTTGTTTCTGGTGTATGGAACCACAATTTGCAAATATTCCCGGCGTTAGCAAAGTAGTTTCCGGTTATACTGGCGGTCATGTTAAAAACCCAACTTATGAGCAGGTTTCAACTGGTGGAACCGGTCATCTGGAAGCGATTGCAGTAACTTATGATCCGGCACAGGTGGATTATAATAAATTGCTGGATATTTTCTGGGATAATGTCGATCCGCTGGATCCAAATGGTCAATTTTGTGACAAAGGATCGCAATATCTGGCGGGAATTTTCACTCATGATGGCGAGCAGAAAAAACTTGCTGAAGAATCCAGAGAAAAAATTGCAAAGAAATTTGGCAAACCTATAGCAACAATCATCAAGGAAGCTTCAGTATTCTATCCAGCCGAGGATTATCATCAGGAATTCTACATCAAAAGCAAAGACCACTATAAACGCTACCGCAGCGGTTGCGGGCGTGATGAGCGATTGGAGGAGCTAAAAAAATTATAAGCTGCGTGGATTTTTAGCGGGTGCTGGCACAGAAATTTTTACTACTATTCGCCGGTTACGTATACGGTTTTTGTCAATTGGTCGTCCAAATTCATCAAGATTTGGAACAATCGGGGAATTTCCTGCATAGCTGGTTATACGCAGCCTGTTCGCATCAATTCCACTGTCAATAAGCAGCCCGGCAATCCGCGCTGTCTGCATGGAAGATAATTCCCAGTTATTGGCATATTTACTCTCTACAAGTGGTGTGTCATCGGTATATCCCTCAACCTCAATTGTAGATTCCGCCGGAATGGTTTTTTTTACGGAACGGATAAGGGATTTAACCGTTTCGGCTTGTTCATCACGAATAAAGGCCGAGCCTTCTTCAAAAATGAATGGCACGGAAATATCAAGCCACATGCTGGTTTCGGTTTTTTCTACGGCAATATCTTCATCTGCATTATTTTTTATAATAATACCGACCAGTGAACGATAAGCCTCGTCATAAATGGTGTTAACGGCGAGCAAGCCAGTATGGTCGGCTATATGGTAAGGATGCTCTGGTTCGCCACGTGGTGCTTCAGTATTCGTATTTTCTTTATTCATGGCAACTGGAATAGCAATTACCACTACTATGAATAGCAGGGTAATCATGTCAGCGTAGCTTATCAGCCATGCATCGATGTGATCCTCATGACCTTTCGAGAATTTCTGCAGGAATGTTTTAGGTCGCCGTCTCATTATCTAAGCCACACTGCCAGCCATTTTTGATTGATAACGCGATGAGAGATGCACACGGTCGTCAAAATTGATATGTTTGGAAGGTTCCAGAAAGCTGTTAAGCTTGTCCTGCATATAAAATGGCTTCTGTTTTTCGGCAAGCAAGGCAAACCCTTCGCTCATCATGCAGTTATGGAAAAATAAATCTTCCTCTTTTTTAAGCAATTTATCAGCGGCTGGCAGGCATACAAGGCGTGCGAGTAAAAGACCGTATAAAGTGGATAACATAGCTACAGAAAGACCACTTCCGATGCTGGTCAGGTCTGTGCCGATACTGTTCAGGATTATCATCATCCCGATTAATGTTCCCACCATGCCAAAGGCAGGGGCGGTTGCCGCCATATTGCGTAGTACCGTAACCGGAGCGCAACGTCTTTCAAACTCAGCATCAATGGCGTTGTGCATCATCTCACGCACTTTATCCGCCGGATATGCAGTAAGCACTAAATCCATACCATAACGCATCAAAGGGTCATTAATCTTATCAAGCGTTGCTTTTTCCAGACCCAGAAAATCTTCTGCCTGCAGTATATATGACCATCTGATAAGTTGTGAGATATTCCTTCGCAGAGCGTTGCGCGTGTTTTCTACTTTTTCCAGCATGTTTTTAATAGTTGCAAATGCGTTCAATACGTCTTCCTTGTGGGAACTCATAAAAGCATTCACCACTGTGCCGCCAATCACAATAATAATACCTTCAACGCTGAGGAAGTAATTGTAATTAACCAGACCAAGGGCGGATAATCCGGCAGTTGCCGCACCGACGGATAAAATGACAACTGCTAATGTATATTTAGACATGGGATCAAGCACCTTTCTCGCAAGCAAATTTGCAAATTAAGTGTATAGCACTATTACAGGAAGTTACTACTTTTATCAATCAAGTCTAACTAAATTAATATGATATTTTTTTAAAACTCCAAAAGTAAAAAAATATTACATCATAAACTAGTGGATAAAATTTAAAGATGCGATATTATCCGCGACACAAAAAATATAATTCAAGTAATCCTATGCGTTTTCTTGCTCTGGTTTTTACTCTTTCTCTTCTGGCTTTTCCGGTAATTGCTGCTTTTGACTCTGCAGAATTTTCTGAAAATAAAGAACTGAAAATTTTACGTATTACTCCTGATGGCGAAGATGTTCCGGTCGGACGACAGATTGTCATCCAGTTCAACCGTCCCGTTGTGCCTCTTGGCAAAATGGAAAGAACAGCGGAAGAAATTCCGGTTGAGATTACACCAAAGTTGGAGTGTGAGTGGCGCTGGCTTAATACTTCAGCTCTTTCCTGCAATCTGGATGAAAAGAATGAGTTGAAGGCTGCGACGAGTTATAAAATGCTTGTGAAGCCCGGGATCAAAACTCTGGATGGTGAGCTTATCAAAGCAGAATTCAATCATAGCTTTACTACAGAACGTCCGGATGTTCGCTATTCCTGGTTCAGGAAATGGCTATCGCCTGGTACGCCGGTTGTCAGGCTTACATTTAATCATTCAGTAACCCGTAAATCGGTAGAATCCTCTCTTACGATCAATGCAGGTGAGAATGCAGATACGGGAACAAGCTTTACAATAAAAGCTGAACCTGATCCCGATGATAACGAACCGCCGGCATATTTACCGATACCTGGCACAAAAACAGTTGCGGTTCTTAAGGATAACAAACCGCAGAAATCCGATGAGGATTTGCGCAGCAAAGGCGGAGAAGAAGCGCGTCGGGTTTGGTTGATTTCGCCAAAAGAAGAGCTGCCTCTTAACAGTGCTATGAGTCTTAAAGTTAAACCCGGGCTTATTTCCGCGCTTGGAGAAGAAAAGGGGATAGGTGACAGGGAAGTTGTGCGTTTCCAAACATTTCCGGAATTTAAATTCCTTGGTGTTAAATGTACGGCAAATGATGGGAAGATTTTGTTGTTTGAACCAGGAAAAGAACAACCGGAACTGTGCAATCCTATGGCAAGCAGTTCGCTTTCCTTCAGTTCTCCTGTTTTCCGTTCACAGATTAAGAATAATATCACTTTCAGCCCAAGCTTGAATATTAATGCAGATGGTTCTGACATCTGGGGTGATGGTGATGATTATTCACGCTTAACGCAGGCTCATGAAAAAGATAGAACATATGACATCTACATACCGGCAGGAATCAAGGCTGCAACGGAATACAAATTAACAAGTCAAGATTCCGGTAGAAATATTTTTCAGAAAATCTGGTACTGGATAAAATCGTTTTTTGTTGATGTGCCGGATACTGATATCAGAGATGAATTTGACCGCCCGTTGTTTGATTCAATTGACCTTGCGTTCAAGACCGATCACCGCAAGCCGAATTTTGAGATTATACATAATGATGCCGTTATTGAGGGAAAAGTTGATAGCGAAGTTCCACTTTATGTAAATAACATAAACAAAACTACGTTCAATTACCGTAGCCTCACCGCCGATGGTGTGAAATCAGGGTTATCTTCGGTGCAAGAAATTCCAGAAGTAAAGGATGTGCAGTTTGCAGTTCCTTTTAATGTCCGCGAAATGCTTGGCGGCAAAAGTGGAGTTGTTTATGGAAATCTTGAAACTGATCCTCCGGTTAAAAAATATCCGGCCGAACATCGCTTGTTTGCGGAAGTGACTCCATACCAGCTACATGTAAAACTGGGGCATTTCAATAGCGTTGTCTGGGTGACGGATATGGCAACCGGTGAACCGGTTGCGAATGCGAAGGTCAGTATATATAAAGACAAAATAAGTGAGTTTGGCAGTGGTAAAGATACTCTGTCAAAAGCAGTAACATCGGAGAGTGGTGTTGCCATATTGGACGGTACAGAGAAACTCGATCCCGATCTTGAATTATATAAAAACTGGAAAGATGAAGATGATGTTCTGTTCATCCGTGTTGATAAAGCCGGTGAATTGGCGGTCATGCCTATCAATAACTCGTTTCTTATTGATTATTACCGTTCAGTTGGCGAAAGCGTTTATTCCGACACTAAGGAGCGTTACGGGCATATAAAAACATGGGGTACGACCGCGCAGGGTATCTATCGTGCCGGAGATACAATTCAATATAAGTTTTATGTTCGCAATCAGGATAACAATGCTCTGACCGCTGCTCCGAAAGACGGATATAATCTTGAAATAATTGACCCGACCGGCAATAAAGTCCATGAAGTTAAAGGCATATCGCTGAATAATTTTGGCGCATATTCTGGAGAATTCATGGTTGCAAAGCAGAGTGCTGTCGGCTGGTATCAATTCCGCCTGACAGCTGATTTTGCCAACACCAAATCGCCGGATTATGGGGAAGGGGAAAATCAGAAACCGGTAGAAGGTAAATTCACATGGTTCCCGATTCGGGTATTGGTTAGCGATTTTACTCCTTCACCGTTTAAAGTCACAAATCAGGTTGGAGGTGATTTGTTTCGGGTAGAGCAGGAAGTAGAAGTGGCAAGTCAGGCAAAACTCCATTCCGGTGGTGCTTATAGCGATGCCAATATCCGCGTGACGGCAATGCTTGAAAGCAAAATATTTTCTTCAAAAAATCCTGTTGCTAAGGATTTCATTTTCGGCAGTTACACTGGAAATTCCGAACAAAACCAGGTATTCCAGAAAATTGACCGTGTGGATGGCAAGGGTGAAAATAAAATCACCGTCAAATTACCTAAGCAGAACATCTATTATGGCCGTCTGATGTTTGAAAGTGCGGTGCAGGACGAACGTGGCAAATATGTTGCTACGCAGTCTTATGCGGATTATGCAGGGGTTGATCGTTTTGTCGGGCTTAAGACTGATGATTGGATATTTGAATCCGGCAAACCATCTGATATTAATTATATAGTGGCTGACGAGCGTGGAAATCCGATCGCAGGCACTGATGTTAAAATAACTATTGAAAAACAGGAAACCAAAGCAGCTAAAGTAAAAGGTGCGGGTAATGCTTACCTCACCGAATTTACCAATGAATGGGTTGCTGCTGCCAGCTGCGCCGGTGATTCCAAAGAAGCAGCAAGTGCCTGTGAATTTACACCGAAAGATCCGGGTTATTACCGTGCTGTTGCTAAAATAAAAGACACTAAAGGCAGTGAACACAGTACTGAAATCAGTATGTATGTCATAGGGAACGGTCATGTTTTGTGGAATGAAGCCAATGATTATTCTTTAGAAATTATTCCGGAAAAAACCGATTATAAAGTGGGAGATAAGGCGCGCTATCTGGTTAAGAATCCATATCCGGGTGCGAAAGCACTGGTAACTATTGAGCGTTATGGCGTGATCGATAGTTTCGTGCAAACGCTTGAAGGCAGCACGCCAATGCTGGAATTTGAAGTAAAGCCGGATTATCTTCCCGGGTTTTATTTATCGGTAGTAGTATTCTCTCCGCGTGTTGATAAACCGGTTGAAGGGCAGGTTGATTTAGGCAAGCCAACATTTCGGATAGGCTATGTTACTGTGCCTATCAAAGATCCGTATAAAGAAATGCTGGTGACTGCGAAAACCGATGCGGAAGTCTATAAACCTCGTGAAATGGTCAGCCTCAATCTTCATGCCGAGCCAAAATTCAAAGGAAAAAAAGAACCGGTTGAGTTTGCCGTTGCCGTTCTTGATGAGTCAGTGTTTGATCTGATAGCAGGCGGAAAGTCGTATTTTGATCCATATGGAGGATTTTATAAACTGGATAGTCTGGATTTGCGGAATTACAGCCTGCTTACTCGTCTTGTCGGTCGCCAGAAATTCGAAAAGAAAGGCGCAAACCCTGGTGGTGATGGTGGCTCTGACCTCGCCATGCGTAATCTCTTCAAATTTGTCAGCTACTGGAATCCGTCGATTAAAGCTGATGAAAATGGTAATGCCAAAGTTGAATTTGAAGTGCCGGACAATCTTACAGGATGGCGGGTATTGGTTATGGCGGTCACGCCGTCTGACCGTATGGGACTGGGCGATGCCAATTTCAAAGTCAACCGTCCGACAGAAGTCCGTCCTGTTATGCCTAATCAAGTAACAGAAGGTGATAGTTTCGAGGCTGGGTTCAGCGTAATGAACCGTACTGAAGAAAAGCGCGACCTTGTGGTTAACATTACCGCTGGTGGTGATCTGGATGAAAATGAAAATCCAGCAACATTGCAGAAAACAATAACTATTGAACCTTACAAGCGCGTGACAGTATTTATGCCTGTAAAAACCAAAGCGGTTAATGCTGTTTCTGAGATTACCGAAGGAAATGTTAATTTCACTGTAACTGCCAGAGATGATGTTGATGGAGATGCAATAGAGCATAAACTTACAATCAACAAAAGGCGATCACTTGAAACCGTGGCTAATTATGGAACAACCGCAGAAAGTGAAATATCGGAAGCAATAAAATTCCCGGAAGACATTCATACGGATGTAGGCAACCTGAGCATTGTGCTATCTCCTTCTGTTATCGGTAATGTCGAAGGTGCATTCAAATATATGCGTGATTATCCTTATATGTGCTGGGAGCAGATACTTACCAAAGGTGTCATGGCTTCTCATTATGGTAATCTCCGTTCCTACATACCTAAGGATTTTGAGTGGAAAGAGGCGGAGAAACTGCCGGATGAAACCTTGAAGGTAGCTGGAAGTTTTCAGGCTCCAAACGGTGGTATGGCTTATTTCGTGCCACAGGATAGCTATGTCGATCCTTATTTAAGCGCGTATACGGCACTTGCTTTTAATTGGCTGAGAAAAAGCGGTTATGCCGTGCCTGGAGCAGTTGAGGACAAGCTGCATGATTATCTGGATAATTTTTTAAGGCAGGATACCTATCCGGATTTCTATGACAAAGGCATGGCATCGACCGTTCGCGCTGTAGCCCTTGCTGCGCTTGCTGAAAATAATAAAATTACCATAGCGGATTTAGAGCGTTACCGTTCGCATGTTCCACAAATGAGTCTATTCGGACAAAATTATTTTGTGCAGGCAACTATGCATGTAAAAGGTGCCGAAAAATATGCTGATGAGGTTGCAAAGCTGATTTTATCACACGCTGATCAATCAGCAGGAAAATTCGCTTTCAGCGAGGAGCTTGATGATAGCTATAGCCGTATACTTTCAACTCCTCTGCGGGAAAACTGTGCCATACTTTCAACATTCGCCGAGCTTGGCGAGCGCAAATATGGCAAAGAACTGGTGGAAGATATACCGTTTAAACTGGTACGGATGATTACGCAGGCGCGTGGTAGTAGGACATTCTGGGAGAATACTCAGGAAAATGTGTTCTGCATGAACGGGCTGATTGATTATGCCCGCGCCTATGAGAATAAAAAACCAAGCATGGAAGTTTCGGTAAGCCTGGATGATAATAAATTTGGCGAAACCAGATTTTCTGATTTGAAAGATGCACCTATAACCTTTACCAAAAACCTTGAAAGTTCTGATCCTGGTAGAAACGCAGAAGCAAGGATAACCCGTGAAGGGGAGGGCAGGGTTTACTACGCCACCAGACTTAAATTCGCGCCGTTGGATGAATATACCAGCCACACCAATTCCGGCATGGAAATAAGGCGTGAATATAGTGTTGAACGTAATGGTAAATGGGAATTGCTCAAATCACCGTTTGAAATAAAAACATCCGAACTGGTGCGCGTTGATTTATTTATGTCCATGCCTTCCGCCCGTAATTTTGTAGTTATTGATGATCCTGTTCCGGGCGGTCTTGAACCTGTGAACCGCGACCTCGCCACGTCTTCGGTTGTGGATGCCGATAAGGGAGAATTCAAAGCTGCCGGTGGTTCATGGTGGTTTAAATATTCTGACTGGATTTCCTATAATTTTTCTCGTTGGAGTTTTTACCACAGGGAGCTGCGTCATAATTCGGTGCGCTTCTATTCTGATTACCTGCCCGCCGGTAACTATCATCTTTCCTACACCGCGCAGGCGATTGCTCCCGGCAATTTCGTTATCATGCCGGTGCAGGCGGAAGAAATGTATGATCCGGATGTTTTCGGCAAGGGTATTACTGAGCAGTTAAAAGTGCAGACCACACCTTAAATTATAGTATGAAACACTATGTGAACAAATGCTTTAAGTGGTGCATATGTTTGGTATTGCTTTGTTTGTTTTTTATAACAGCAAAAACACTGGCTGATTTTTCCTCTCCAGATTCCGCTTTTCGTTCTGCGCGTTCAGATGCAGGTAAGCTGCAGATTCTGGCAAGAGATGGCAAACTTCTTGATTTATCTTATCACGATAGGTGGAATAATAATGATATTTTATCATTGCACCAGATTCCTGAATTGCTGACGCATGCTTTTATTATTTCCGAAGATAAACGTTTCTTTGAGCATCATGGTGTGGATTGGGTTGCCAGAGGCAATGCTATCTGGCAACGGCTAATTGAAAATAAAGCTTCACGCGGTGCCAGTACCATTACAGAACAAGTCGTGCGTATGTTCCATCCAAGGAAGAGGAGCTATTGGTCAAAATGGATCGAGGGGTTGGAGGCAATTGCGCTGGAATTTAGTGTCAGCAAGGCGGATATATTAGAATTTTATCTCAATCAGGTTCCTTATAGCTCAAACCGGCGCGGGGTGCAGCAGGCGGCACGCTTCTATTTTAACCGCGATGTAAATACCTTAAATACCAAGGAAATGCTTGCACTTACAATTTTGGTAAGAGCACCGTCAAAATTTGACCTTTATGATGGCAGAGTCAAGATTGAGGATTCTATTAACAGATTGGCAGAAAAGCTCGTAGCAAATAAACTTCTTGATACTGAAGCGGCAGAGAATTTGAGTAAATATGATTTGCCGCTAAATGCGGAAAATTTGCCAGTTCCGGCATTCCATTTTGTTGATTTCTTCAAAGGGCATGGCGGTGGCCTGCAATTATGGAATTCATCCAGAATCATTACCACGCTGGATAGCAACCTCCAGCAATTCGTTACTGATTTGCTGGAAAGCCGTCTTAAATTGTTATCTGCAAAAAACATCAACAATGCCGCTGCCATTGTAATTGACAATACAACTCATGAAATTCTGGCATGGGTATCTGTGGGCTCGCGGTGCAAAGCAACAGGGAATAAAGCCTCCGGTTGCATGATTGACATGGTAACATCGCCACGCCAGCCTGGCTCAGCACTTAAACCATTTTTATATGCTGCAGCCCTGGAAAAAGGTTGGAACGCGACGACTGTGATCGAGGATTCTCCTTACTCTGAGATGGTAGGAAAAGGTATCAAGCATTTCCATAATTACAGCAATACATATTATGGCAAGGTACGGCTACGGGCGGCACTGGGCAATTCACTCAACATTCCGGCATTGCATACGATAAATTATGTAACGCCGGAACATTATCTGAACATATTGCATAATCTTGAATTTGAAAATCTCCGCAAAGGCGCGGATTTTTATGATGATGGGCTGGCACTCGGCAATGGTGAAGTAAGTCTGCTGGAGTTGGCAAGGGCTTATGTCACGCTTGCTAACCGCGGAATATATGAGCCACTACGCATTGCTTTTTATAATGATGCCCCCACCGAAAAAAAGCGGATATATTCTGAGGAAGTAAGCTCGCTGATTGGCAATATTTTGTCCGATCCCTGGGCGCGTAATCTTGAATTCGGGCGCAGCAGCGTGCTTAACCTTCCCACCCAGACCGCTGTAAAAACCGGAACCTCGACTGATTACCGCGATGCTTGGGCGATGGGTTATAATTACCGTTACACTGTCGGCATCTGGATGGGCAACGTTGATTACAGCCCGACCGACGGCATAACCGGCTCACTCGGACCATCTTTGGCACTTAGAGGTATATTTAATGAATTAACCAGAAACTCACAAACCGCACCATTATTTTTAAGCCCGAAACTGGAAGCACGTGATGTATGTTTGGACGCTGAAGATAGTGAAAGGCAAAAACCGGATTGCCCAAGCTACACTGAATATTTTATTTCTGGCAAGGATATAAGCCCTGCGAACAAAACTTTAGTGGCAGATAATAAAATCCGCATATTGCGACCGGATAACGGTTTGGAAATGGCGTTTGACCCGCGCATCCCACCGGATAAACAAGCATTTGAAATGCGTCTTTCCGGTGTGAATGATAGTGATGAGGTGGAGTGGATTATTGACGGTAAGAATTTTCCGAAAGTGACTGGCAGCAAATTCCTCTGGCAAACCGCAAAAGGCAAACATACCGCAGAAGCGATTGTATGGCGGGGAGGAGAGATAATTGCTACGACTGAGCAAAAATCATTTATTGTAAAATGAATTTAAGCTTCAGCTTTGCTCTGCATAAACTCCAGCACTTCAACATCGCAGCGTATATCGGCTGGAGTGATGGGTTGTTTGAGGGCGATGCCGGCGAGCGATTTGCAACGTGAGAGGGCAACGTAAAGCTGACCGGCGGCGAATGCACCAGTGCCGAGGTCGATAATGACGCGCTCCAGAGTTTTTCCTTGGCTTTTGTGGATGGTGATCGCCCAGGCGAGCGTGAGCGGAAACTGCGTATAAGTGCCTAGTGTTTTTTCGGCAATCTCGTTTTTCGCTTCGCTGAATTCATAACCTATGGTTTTCCATTTCTCTGGCTCAACCTCATGTATCACATCTCCCACCGCCACCGAAATCACCTCATTACCCAACTTTTCGATAATCCCAACCGTGCCGTTCACCCAGCGACCATCGCTATCATTTTTTACAAACATCACCTGCGCGCCGATTTTAAGAGTGAGCATTTCTGGTGCTGGTAGCCTGCCTCCTTTCATGCCAAAATCACCACTCAGCGTTCCCTCATATTTTTGCATTTTTCCTGCGAGTCCTACGAGTTTGGCGGTGTTGATGTCCTCGGCTAGCGCGTTAGTAGTGGTAAGCACCAGCGTGCCAGGGGCAGGGCTGGCTTTGGGATTCAGACGGTTATTAAGTGCCTTCAGTTCAATAGCATCGCACGCGCCAGCGCGAATGGCATTAAGAATTTGTATGAACTCACCATCATTCTGCCGGTGTATAGTGTTAAACTGGATGGTTTTGAAATTCGCTTCTGTATATGCTTTTGTGCCAAAGAAAAAAGCTGTTTGATAATATTGTGCAAAAAACTCTTTTTCCTCACGCGACACCACGGGCGGCAATTGAAATAAATCGCCAATGACACAGAGCTGCACGCCACCGAATGGTTTATTATTTTTGCGGGCGAGCTTAAGACTATGGTCGATACCGTCAAAAATATCCGCCCGCACCATCGATATTTCATCAATAATTAGCAGTTCCAATTCTTTTAAAACACGCGAGTTTGCTGGTTTCAGTGCTTTAATATCGACAAAGGCAGGCTTTAAACGGAAAAAAGAATGAATCGTCTGCGCGCCGACATTGAGTGCGGCAACACCAGTAGGTGCTACCACCGCTATTTTTTTGCTGGTGTTCTCGCGGAAATATTTCAGGAAAGTAGATTTGCCCGTGCCTGCCTTACCAGTAAGAAACACATTGGTTTTAGTGCTTTCCAACAGGTCGAATGCTTGTTGAAATTCTGACGTAATAATCGGCGCGGCTTTATTTTCTGATTTTGGCTCTTCGCTTTTTCTTTCTATAAATTCTGCTAATAAAACTGGTTTCTCGCGTTCAATCAAACCTTGCCGTATCAATTCAGAGCGAATACCGCCGACACTGCGTTCATGTTCGCGTGCAATGTCCTTGATTGGCATCTCTTTTTTAAACAGAGCCACCAACGTTTCTTTCTCCTCCTGCGTCCACGACTTGCCATGTTTGGCCGGCATAGAGCGTTTTTTGGCAAACTCCGGCTGTAGCTCCTCGATCTGTGCAAGTAATGCCGCCCGCTCTGCGTCTAGCGCAGAAAGACGCGCAGTCAATTCTTCCAACTGTGTGGTTGCTTCAAGTGGTGCATTTTTTGTCATCATGCGCGTAAATTATCGCAAGACCGCACAATACACCATGATTTTTTAAAGCAAAAGTAACTGGCGGATCGGGTGGGATTCGAACCCACGATACGGTTACCCGTATACACGCTTTCCAAGCGGGCGCCATCGACCACTCGGCCACCGATCCGCATAAAACTAAGGCTGGCAGGAATGCCAGAGCCTACGCTAATTGTCAACCTTTCCCATATAGTTCATCCGCCCGTTTTTTGAAAGCACCTGCCATTTTATGGGTGGCTTTGGCAAAAAGCGAGCCTATTAACTTTTCCAAAAGGCGCGAGCGGAACTTAAAATCCAGAGCTAAATCAATGCGTGTGCCGTTCTCGAGAGGCGTGAATTTCCACTTATTGGTGAGATATTCAAAAGGGCCTTTCACCATAACCACATCAATGCTGTGTGGCTCATTAATGGTAACGCGCGAGGTGTAGCTTTCAGTGATATGAGCGAAGGAAATAACCAGCTCGCCGAGAAATTCATTATTCCCGCGCTCCAATATCCGCGCTGCCCGACACCACGGCAGAAACTCAGGATATTTTTCTATATCCACCACCAAATCAAATAGCTGCTGCGGTGAGTAGGGAGATAGCTGTTGTTCAGTGTGGCTTGGCATCTTTTATTCTATTTCACCATCAGCATCAAATCCCGTGCAGCTTTCATCACTGCAAAATCATCACCAGCGTGATAGCTGGAGCGGGTGAGGGGTGAGGATGAAACCATCAGGAAGCCTTTGGCTTTTGCCTGCCGTGCGTAATATTCAAACTCATCGGGCGTGACGTAGCGGTCAATCGGCGTGTGCGCTGGAGTTGGCTGCAGATATTGCCCGATGGTCATGAAATCAACATCGGCTGAACGTAGGTCATCCATAACCTGCAGCACTTCATCTTTCGTTTCGCCAAGACCGACCATAATTCCTGACTTGGTAAAAATCGACGGGTCAATTTCTTTTACGGTTTTAAGCAAATGCAGCGAGTTGAAATATCTTGCGCCAGGGCGAATAGTTTTATACAGGCGCGGCACGGTTTCGATATTGTGGTTATATACATCGGGGCGGGCTTTGGCGACAATGCTGATGCCATGTTCTTTACGCAGAAAATCTGGCGTTAGGACTTCAATGGTTGTATCCTTCGTGCGCCCACGAATAGCGATGATGCATTTGGCGAAATGTTCAGCTCCGCCATCTTCCAAATCATCGCGATCGACAGAAGTTATCACCACATGTTTGAGTTTCAGTTCGGCTATCGCCTGCGCCAGATTTTCCGGTTCATGCGGGTTAAGCGCGCCAGGAACCCCGGTTTTTACATTGCAGAAAGCGCAGGCGCGGGTGCAGGTGTCACCCATAATCATAACGGTTGCGTGTTTTTGACTCCAGCATTCGCCGATATTAGGGCAGGCGGCTTCCTCACAAACGGTATTGAGTTTTAGTTTGTGGATGACATCGCGGGTCGCCTGAAATTCGCGGGAAACCGGAGCTTTCACCCTAATCCAATCTGGGCGGGGGAGCTTTTTATCATTTTTTTCCAGCATATTGTGTATGTCAGCCATGGTTCAGTTGTCGGTTGTCAGTTGTCGGTTATTAGGAAAGAAAGATTCTTGCCATTCATGACTTTTTACTATATAAATCTCAGCCTTTCAATGAAATATAAAGAATCTTAGGAGTAAAATAATGGCACGTGTAACAGTTGAAGATTGTATCCTCCAAATTCCTAACCGTTTTGATCTGGTGCTTGTGGCATCACAGCGCGCTAAACAGATTACTTCCGGAAATCCGCTTACCGTTGACCGTGACAACGATAAGGACTCGGTGGTTGCCCTGCGTGAGATTGCTGATAAAACCATTGATTTACAAGTGATAAGCGAAGATCTGGTGCAGAGCTTCTTCAAGCGTCCTATTTCTGACATAGTTGATCAGAAACTTCTCACCAAAGGTGAGGAAATACCGGCGGAAGTCGAGGAAGCCTTTAAGGATGCCGCCGCCCATGTCAACATTCCGCAAGCCAGCGTTGATAACGAAGAAGGCATGTCATTTGGCGAAGAGAATATCGAAACTGAGGATTGATTTTCCTTATATTCCCTTGTTTTAGGAAAATAGCCAGCTTTGGCAGTCTTGCAGCGCAGTTCAATAGTCTTGTAACACATTGATTTGTCATTCTGAGGCGTAGCCGAAGAATCTCCTTGTAGTCAGCTAAGATGCTTCGCCTCGCTCAGCATGACAGTAATGCGGGGTGGAACGAAAAATCAAAATCAAAATCAAAATAAGGTTTCTATTCCTGCTTAAACAAAATATGCTTTAGTTCCTGCGGACTTTCCAGAACGCGCCCTGAGCCAAGGGCAACGCAGTTCAGCGGTTGGTCGGCGATGAACACCGGAAGGCTGGTGGCATTAGAAAGCACAAGGTCAAGATGGCGCAGCATCGCGCCACCACCGGTAAGCACAATTCCTTTATCAACAATATCTGATGATAATTCCGGCGGGGTGCATTCCAGAGCGACTTTCACCGCCTCGATAATTTGTCCAACCGGCTCAACCAGGCTTTCGGCTATCTGATATTCCGATAAGGTAATTTCCTTAGGCACGCCATTTAACAAATCACGCCCTTTAATTTCAATGAGTTTGCCTTCGCCATTTTCCGGCGCGCAGGCAGCACCAATTTCTTTTTTGATACGCTCAGCAGTGGTTTCGCCAATCAGCAGGTTCGCATAACGGCGGATGTAGGAAATAATCGCTTCATCCATTTTATCACCACCAACACGCACGCTGCGAGCATAAACAATGCCGCCAAGGGAAAGTACGGCAACCTCAGTCGTGCCACCGCCAATATCAACAATCATCGAACCGGTTGGCATCGTGACCGGAAGCCCGGCACCAATCGCTGCCGCCATCGGTTCTTCAATCAGCCACACCTCACGCGCACCGGCATTTTCCGCTGCTTCCTGAATGGCGCGACGCTCGACAGGAGTTGAGCCGGATGGCACGCAAATAATCACCATCGGGCGCGGGCGGATAAAGCTGTTGCTGTTATGAACCTGATGAATAAAGTGTTTTATCATTTCTTCCGCCGACAGAAAATCGGCAATAACCCCGTCTTTAAGCGGGCGTTTTGCATCAATTTTTGCCGGTGTCCGCCCCAGCATCAATTTAGCCTCGTTGCCGAAAGCAAAAGGAACCATAGTGCCGTGATTGTCCCGCATTGCGACGACTGACGGCTCATTAAGCACAATCCCGCGACCTCGCACATAGACCAGCGTATTGGCTGTGCCTAGGTCAATTGCAAGGTCAACCGCGTTTACTCCAAGGAATTTGTGAAACATAATTACGCGTACCTAAATTTTACTATTTTCCATGTCTGGTCTGTTACGTTTATAGTAAAGAAAAAAAGCAGCAAGTCATTTTTCTACAATTAATATCAGCTAGAGTATAACTCGCTGTTTTCCAGATCATAAATGTTCCAAGTGCATAAACAAAAATAGTTGACTAAAATAGTATGGTATACTATATTGTCTTGATTATTAGCGGTTTTGCGGTTAGTTTCCGCGCAAATCATAGATGTAGGAATACAATGAAGCTCCCGATTTACCTGGACTATCAGGCGACTACGCCGATGGATCCGCGCGTCCTTACGAAAATGCTGCCCTATTTTACTGAAAAATTTGGCAATCCGCATTCGCGCAGTCATTCTTATGGTTGGGAAACGGAAGCTGCTTGTGAACTAGCGCGGGAGCAGGTGGCAAGCCTTATTGGTGCGAGCGAAAAAGAAATCGTTTTTACTTCTGGCGCGACTGAATCAAATAATATCGCGATTAAAGGCGTGGCACGTTTTTATAAAGATAAAAAGAATCATATTATAACTCCTGTGACCGAACATAAATGTGTTTTGGATTCTTGCCGTCATTTGGAGCAGGAAGGTTTTGAAGTTACTTATCTTCCCGTGCAGCCGAATGGTATTATAGATTTGGAAGCCCTGAAAGCTGCTATAAAAGATAATACCTTGCTGGTTTCGGTAATGGCGGTGAATAATGAAATAGGGGTGATTCAGCCTCTTATGGAAATCGGGAAAATCTGCCGTGAGAATGGTGTGTTTTTTCATACTGACGCGGCGCAGGGATTTGGTAAGATTCCGATTGATGTGGAAGCGATGAATATTGATTTGATGAGTATCTCCGGTCACAAGATCTATGGCCCTAAAGGCATTGGCGCGCTGTATGTTCGCCGTCGTCCGCGTGTCCGCCTTGAACCACTTATTTCTGGCGGTGGGCAGGAGAGGGGCTTCCGCAGCGGAACATTGCCAACACCACA
>JBEBHV010000196.1:0-3920 GCA_040080715.1 Rickettsiales bacterium
GTCTAAGAGCTTGTCTTCCTTTTCTATTTCCACATCAACAATCGATAGTTTTTCAGGAATATTGCGGTTTTTAACCAACCAACTCTTGGCTTCTGCCTCGCCACCGATGGCATCAATTAATTTATTATCAACAGCTTGTTTTCCGCTATAAACCCGCCCATCAGCAAGGGCTAATGCCTTTTCACGGGTTAATTTGCGTCTTTCTGCTGTAATATCAACAAAGTGGGAATAAAAGTCCATAATCATGTCTTTTATAATTTTTTCCGCCTCAGGTGACGATTTTTCGAACGGAGAAGGAGCAGCTTTCAAAGGCGAAGATTTTATGGAAATAGGTTTTATACCCAATTTTTCGGCTAGCTCTGTTATTTCCGCAGTTTCAATAATCACACCAATAGACCCAGTTATAGTTCCTGAACGAGCAAAAATATAATCAGTTCCAAGGGCAATCATATAGCCAGCCGATGCGCTGATTGAACGCATAACTGCTACAACTGGTTTCTTTTCAGATAATTTACGTAGTCGTAAATATATTTCTTCACCGCCAACGGCACTACCGCCCGGCGTATCCAGCCAGACAAAGACAGCTTTTACTTTTTTATCATCTTCCAGACCGGAAATAAGATCGTAAATTTTCTGATCGTCACCAATAATACCACTGATAGTAACACGGGCGATATAATCACCATCTATCATTTTCGTCGGAAGCGCGCCACGGACGCTGACTAAAAGCACCAGAACGGCAAAAACTATAGCTAAAGCCCGCCACTTATTAATTTGCCCTTTCAGGTAAAGTCTATCAATAAGTGAATCAGCGTTTAGGCTCATAATTTTCTCCGTTTGAGGTGCTAGGTGCAGGTACTAGGTTCTAGAAAATCTAGCCCCTAGCACCTAGAACCAAGAACCTATTTCTTACTTTTCTTACCTTCATTGGCAGCACTTAGGGCAGCTCCCAAAATATCACCAAGTGATGCTCCGCTATTTTCAGAACCATATTCGCTGATTGCCTTTTTATGGTCATCCATCTCCAGAGCTTTGATAGACACACCGACCTTGCTGCCGGATTTATCTACAGAAACAACTTTTACGTCTACACGATCACCAACTGCGAAACGATCCGGACGTTGATCCTGACGTTCACGCGCTATGTCACCCTTCTTGATGAAACTGCTAACCGTATCATTAATTTTTACGGTAATACCATCATCATGAATCTCAGAAACAGCACAGGTAATAGTAGAACCTTTCTGAATATCACTGGAAGAATCACCAGTTTCTTTCTGTGATTCAGGTGCATCAGTAAGTTGTTTTACGCCAAGGCTGATACGTTCTTTTTCAATATCAATAGCCAGAATTTTCGCTTTGATTACTTCGCCTTTTTTATAATTCTTTATGGCGGCATCACCAGATTCAGACCAGCTTAAATCGGAGTGATGAACAAGACCGTCAATATCGCCTCCAAGACCTACAAACAGACCAAAATCGGTTATATTACGGATCTCACCTTCGATTACATTGCCAACCTTCACCTTATCAGCATAAACAGCCCAAGGATTTTCTTCACATTGTTTCATACCCAAGCTGATGCGGTGTTTAGAAACATCAATATCCAGAACAACCACATTCACTTCCTGGCTTACAGAAACTAGCTTGGAAGGATGTGAGCTCTTTTTAACCCATGAAATTTCAGATACGTGAACAAGCCCTTCAATGCCTGGCTCCAGCTCAACAAACGCACCGTAATCGGTGATGTTAGTGATCTTACCGCTTAGCTTAGTGCCAACACTGTATTTATCAGCCGCTTCCTGCCAAGGGTTGGATTCAAGCTGTTTCATACCGAGAGAAACGCGCTTTGTACCTTGATCGAATTTAGTCACCATAACTTTAATTGTCTGACCGACAGACAGTATTTCGGTTGGATGGCTGATACGTCTCCAGGAAATATCGGTAACGTGTAGCAAGCCGTCAATACCGCCCATATCGATAAACGCACCGTAGTCAGTAATGTTTTTAACGATACCATCAAGAACCTGACCCTCAACAATTTTGCCAAGCAGGTCGTTACGAGCCTCAACACGTGATTCTTCAAGAATCGCACGGCGGGAAACAACGATATTTCCACGTTTACGATCCATTTTTAAAATCAAGAATGGTTGAGTGATGTGCATAAGCGGGGTAACATCGCGGATAGGGCGAATGTCAACCTGGCTGCCAGGTAGGAAGGCAACTGCGCCTTGGATGTCAACGGTAAATCCGCCTTTAACGCGACCGAAAATAACACCATCAACGCGCTCAGAATTAGCGCAGGCTTTCTCCAGCTTAACCCATGCTTCTTCACGCAGTGCTTTTTCGCGTGACAAGATAGCTTCGCCATTCTTATTTTCAATTTTTTCCAGATAAACTTCAACTTCATCGCCAACGCGCAGTTCAGCAGGAACATTATTTACCATGAATTCGCGAAGAGGGACACGACCTTCTGATTTCATTCCTACGTCGATGATAACAACGTCTTTTTCAATAGAGACGATAATACCTTTAACAACTGAGCCTTCGCTTTTTCCGCCTACAGTTTGTGATTCTTCAAATAACGCAGCAAAATCTTCTATTTCAACATTTGCATATGCGTGTGCAGCTTGTGACATAATTTATTCCTAACATTACCATGATTTTTCATGATAATTTATTGTTGCGAAGTGCCAGCGTCCACCTCTGGGTTAATCCAAAAACAATAATTTCTGAGGGAGCGTCGCTGAACACGCCCTGACATCGTTTAAAGAGACGGTGATTTTTATCTACAAAATAAGGAAATGCAAGAGATTTCCGTAAGACGCAAACAAAAGATTATATGTTTATCTCCGTCCCTGCGTTTTCTTGGTGAACTCTAGATGATACAAGGTCTCGGTAAGAATCAACTTTTGCAGGACGTTCCGATATAACCTTAGAAGTGTGTTTACCGACTACAGGGGCAGGCTGTAACTGGACTGCCTGTTCATAAGAATCAAATTTTTGCTCTCTAACAACAAATTCAGTTTTATCTCTTTTCCAACTTGTTCCAAGTGCTTCTCCACCAAGCAATCTTCCCATAAATTTCTGTGTAGAATTAACCATTTCAGGGAAATTTACTCCAAATAATGAGCTGCCAAGAGCCATAACACCTATGGTATACGAAGCAACAGCAACTGCATTGCTTGCCAAGTCACCTAGAACTGGAACTAGTGCAGGCATTGCTAATGCACCACCACTTGCTGCTAGACCGCTTGCAGCCACCACCGCGCCAGCTATAGCTCCAAACGCACCAAATACAGCCATAATTTTTGGATTAAAATAACGATATTCTCTCCTACCAAAAGACTTTAGCTCTGGCTGAGAAATATTAACAACTGAAGATTTTCCGGTGTTTGTTTTCTCTTTTCAACTCCACGTTTTTCCATTTCTTCAGCAATAGCACCGACTGCGCCTGAAGATGCTCCAACCATAGCACCTACCAAAGAACCTGTTATCATAACAGATGTACCGAAAGTGGCAACCGAAGCTGGTATTGCTGCAAATGCAGCACCAATACTGGCAGAAGCCCCTATAGAAGGAATCAAAAGCCCTGCGATGACCGGTAAAAATGGCGCAAGCAAACCAATAGCCACGCCAGCAGCAAGACCAATAGCAGCACCAGCCCACATCGAACGTACACGAGCCACCCATGTCTTTTTGAAAGCAACACTATCGTATGATTTTATTTCAGTTTTTTGTTCCATGGCACAATTATAATGCACTGATTAACTTAGAGCAAAAATATTTTTGTTAATATTTTATGACAGAGATGTTACGATCAGAGCCATTCAATAATCAAGTAAGCAATTGTATTGCTTTATTTATGTCGTAGGTAGCAATTTCTCTGGCTATTTTTGGTGAGTGGTGGAGTTTGGTTA
>JBEBHV010000197.1:0-3917 GCA_040080715.1 Rickettsiales bacterium
GTTCTATTTTTATTGATTTCTTTGTGGCTAAATTTTTAACCGCTTTTACATTTTTTGCCTGAATAGCCAGCATCAATTCATCTGGTTTTGTTGTGTCGGTCATAGGATTATTTCCGCATTTGTTGATTTGATGGTGAAACCAGCGTCAGCACAGTCTTTGCTCTAGTTGGCGGCTCCTTATCAGCAATCATAGTAGCAATTTCATTAGCTATTATTTGATTGCCTAATGTGAAAGCAGGAAGGTTGGCATTTTCAATGGTTTTATGATTAGCCTTCGTAATTAAAATTTTAAGTATCTTGCGCTGGTCATCAATTTTATCGGATTTATCAATATCAAATTTAGCGTAATTACTGACTGCTGCCTGCAAATGTTTTTCCGTTATCAATGCCTCACTGGCAAGGTCTTTTACTGTAGTTATGTCAGTATTATTAATGGCATCTAATAACCCCGTTTCCTTTTTATCTGCAATTTGAACTTTTGCAGCTTCGATTGTTTGAAGTGATGGAGCAGCATAAGCTAGCATATTCTTTATCTCATCTAGTTGATAACTTCCTGGGGCTTTTTCACAATTTTGAAATGCCTGCACCAGATGTCGAATTTCTACTTTGAGTGGATTTTTTTCTCTTGTAACCAATTCTTTCACTAATTCCATGTTTTTGGCAATTATCGGCTTATCTCCAGCAATTGCCGCCTCATTCACAGCATTAATTGCCTCTAGTAATTCATCTGGCTTTGTTGTGTCGGTCATAAAATTCTTTCTATGTTTGGTATTGTGTTATAAATCTACACGCTGTGTTTTTTCTGTTCTTTCAGCTCAGCCTGCAAGCGACTTAGCAAGGAGTGTGCATGAGAAAATGGTTCTCGTGCTTCAGGGTTTTTCTTCAATAGCTCTATATGTTCATCTCTAATAAATGAATTTTTTCCGTCTGGATCTAGCATATTGGCTGCTGTACAGCAATTTCCCTCTATTATATGTTTCATCAATAAATTAGGCTTCTCAGCTAGCACCTCTTCTAAACCTTGCATAAAAATTCCTTTCTTAAATTCCTAATGATGATTGTTGATTTGTTCTATAACGCGATTGAAATCTGTTTGGTCTTGTGCCTGCTGATAGAACTTTTATGCGATTTTTTAAGTCTCTGACAACATTAGTTATGGATTTATCTTCTGCCATTTGCATGGCAGTTTTATGATCACCATGTACATGAGTCATACATTGTAGCTGTCCCGAGGTGGTCGCTTTTCTTATAAGGTTTATAGCTACTCGTTCTGCACCTTTATCTATTGCATCATGAAGCGGGGTGTAACCATCTGTATCCTGATGAAATAATTGCTCGGAAGTTACACCTGCCTTATTTATGAGATCAATTGCGATTATTGGGTTGCCGGTAGAAATTGCATAGTGCAGTACGTTCTTTCCTAGGCGTTCATCCGGTTCAAATAATTTCTCGGCAGAATATTGGTTGATTAATTCTGTTGCTTTTCTCCTGTATTTTTGCCTTTCTTCTTCTGTATGCTTACTTCCGGAAAGTGTTTTGTCTGTTTCCGTCAGAAGATTTATCACTTGTTGTGAAGGTGATAATAAATCAAATGGTGAATGCATGATAAAAGTCATAAGTGTTTATCTCTATGTTTTAACTAATAAAATACTTTAACAAATCCAGAGAAAATGTAATGTTAAGATATTGTGACAATTAAATTATTATTGTTATCTAGGTGGTTATGGTGTCATCCCGCACTTGATGCGGGATCCAGAGCCACGAGTTCTGTTAGTGGTTTTTGCATTAGATCCACGCCAATTCTTTCAAACAAGGTTGGGCGGAATGATGACAAAAACGCTATTGAGTTATTCATATATTTTGTTACAATCATTATGTTGTAATCTTGGTTATGGAGGATTTATGAATCATTCTATGAGTTCTGGTGGGTTTGCTCTTGCAGAAGGTGTGTTTGCTGATGATGTAGCAAATTCCAAAAAAATGAAAATGTTGTTTATGCTGATAGCTGCTTTCGTGCTTTACAGCGATTTTTATGCTCCTGCTGTATCGGTTGGGCATTGCGCTGCTATTTCCGCACAATAATCCTTTGTTTTAATTTTTTTTCTGTTTATCTTGTATCAATAATCAATTGATAACTGGTTGGCGTTATTATGGTCGCAGTGCTTTCCAAAGATATGACAGAGAAGTCATTAATCGAAAAACTTGAAGATACGCCGTATCGTCAGGCTCCTTGCAATATCGAGGCGGAGCAGGCGTTGCTTGGTGCTTTGCTGGTGAATAACGAGGCGTTGCAATATATTGGTGACCAGCTGCGCGCCGAGCATTTTTATGAGCCGTTGCATTCACGCATTTTTGAGGCAATCCAGAAATTCAATGATAAGGGGCTGATTGCTAATCCGGTTACGCTGCGTCATTATTTCGATCAAGACGAGGCACTGGCGGATATTGGTGGTGGCGCGTATCTGATAAAGCTGGCTGCTGCTGCGGTTACGGTGATAAATATCAGCGATTACAGCAAAATGATTTATGATCTGGCACTGAAGCGGCAGCTTATCAATATCGGCGAAGATATGGTGAATAACGCCTATACCCACCAGATCGACACACTCGCTACGCATCAGATTGAGGAAGCAGAACAGAAGCTGTTCAATATGTCGATTGAAGGCTCCGGTGACCGTGGCTTTCGCGCTATCCGCCATTCGCTGGTGAAGGCGATTGAGCAGACTGACCACGCGCTGCGCCATAGCCAACATCTGGTGGGCATCACCACCGGGCTTAATGATATGGATAAAATGCTGGGCGGGCTTAAACGCTCGGATTTACTGATTCTTGCCGGACGACCGTCTATGGGGAAAACCGCGCTGGCGGTTAATATGGCGTATAATGCCGGTATTTATCTTGCCAAAAAATCTAAGGCTGATGGTTTGACCGCGAAAGAAGCGGGAAGCGTTGGTTTTTTCTCGCTGGAAATGTCGGCAGAACAATTATCCACGCGTATGCTTTCCAGCGCGAGCAAGCTTAATTCTTATAGTATTTTGAATGGCAAGATTTCTGCTGAGGAGTTCGCGCATCTGGTGCGGGTGAGTAATGAAATGTCGCAGATGCCGTTTTTTATTGATGATACTCCGGCACTTTCCATAGCGGGACTGCGCACCCGCGCGCGGCGGCTGCACCGGATGAATAATCTTAAGGTGCTGGTGGTTGATTATCTGCAACTGGTGCGCGGAAGTTCGGCATCATCACAGAATAACCGCGTGCAGGAAGTTTCAGAAATTACGCAGGGGCTTAAGGCTATCGCCAAGGAGCTTGATATTCCGGTAATCGCCCTGTCGCAGCTATCGCGCGCGGTGGAGCAACGCGAAAATAAACGCCCGTTGCTTTCGGATTTGCGTGAATCAGGCTCTATCGAGCAGGACGCGGACGTGGTTATGTTCATTTACCGTGAGGAATATTATCTATCACGCGAACAGCCAAAGGAAGGAACGCCGGAACACGCCACCTGGATGATGGAAATGGATCGCGCCATGAATGTCGCCGAGGTTATTATTGCCAAGCATCGTAACGGTGCGATTGGTGACGTTAAACTGCGCTTTGACGCGAGTCTTACTCAGTTTGAGAATCTGGCTGAGGGGTATTAAGTCATGGGTCATGAGTCATGGGTCATGGATAAATCATGACCATCTTTCCCACACTTGAAGTTAATGTTTCTGTAGGGCGGTTCTATAAAATTGGCGTATTGGCTATGTCACCCTTTAGGTCTCTTGCGGTCTAGATAATTAGCTAACAGCACCTATAATTGTTACAGAAAATAATGATACATCATTATTTTCTGGTTACGCCCGCTACGCGGCGAAAAATCGGACTTTCGGTCTCGATTTTCATACTCCATTATGTATTAAAAAATACAGAATGGAGTA